>CAMZDU010000027.1 GCA_947305445.1 uncultured Selenomonadales bacterium | reverse complement strand
CGTTGAGCGCGTACCTAAAGACAAGTTGCGCGTGGCAATTCTCCACTCGACGGCGCAGGGACTTACCGTTCAGCTTGACGGGAGCATTGCCGGTTCAATCGTCAAAATGTTCGGCTGGGAAAATGTTGCCGCCGGTATGACGCCGCTTGAAAAAAATCCCGACGCCGCGCCCTACAGCATGGAGACTTTAGCCGAGCAAAATCCCGAAATTATTTTCGTGACGAGCATGGGTGACGCCGACGAAATTAAATCGAACATGCTCGCCGCAATCGCTGAAAACGACGCCTGGCAAGCAATAGGTGCCGTCAAAGACAATCGACTCTACTTCCTGCCGCAGAATTTATTTTTGCTTAGTCCGGGCTTGCGCTATCCCGAAGCCGTACGCGAAGTCGCACGGCTGATTTATCCCAACAAGTTCTGAGGAGCTGACCAATTTGAATATTCTTCAAGAATTTGAAGCGGCATTCGAGCAATACGGCTATCGCGAAAAAATTTCCGCCGGCGTTGAAAATATTTTGGTCGTGCGCCTGGACGCAATCGGCGACATGATTTTAACGTCGGGTTTTTTGCGCGAGCTTAGAAAAAATTTTCCGTGCGCAAGAATAACGCTGGTCGTCTCGCCGCTCGTCTATCCGATTGTCGAGCTGTGCCCTTACGTCAACGAAATTTTAACCTTCGACAGAAAATCACTCGACAAAAATTTTTCGACAATGATTGAACAGGTCGCCGCCTTTTGCCGCGAAAATCTTTGGCAACGGCATTTCTCGTTTGCGTTCCTGCCGCAGTGGGGTAGCGACAATTTCCCCGGCTTGTTAATGGCGTGGCTGAGCGGCGCACGCGAGCGAATCGGCTACGGCACGAATCCTTACGCGGGCTGGGGACTTGAACCTTCGGCGGACAAGGCGGCTCTCGACAATTTCTTGCTGACGAAAAATATCGTGACGCCGCGCACTTGCATCGCCGAAGTCGAAAAACATCTTTACCTGTTGACGGCGACCGGACTTGCAGTCGAACAAACGCACACGGAAAATTTCTTCGGCGCAGCTGACATCTTGTATGCGCGGGAATTGTTGAAAAATATTCCGCCCGCGTGTCGAAAAGTCGTGCTCGGTATCGGCGCGGGACTTGAGGAGAGACGCTACCCCGTCGAAAAATTTTTGCTCGCGCTAAAAATTTTGGCGGAAAAAAATTTAACGTTCGTCATTGTCGGCGGAAAATCCGAACTCGACGACGCGAACTTCCTTGAACAAAATCTTCCGCACGGAAAAATTTTGAATCTCGTCGGACGAACAACATTGCGCGAAACTGCGGCGGTCATAAGTCAGGCGGATTACTACCTCGGCAACGACACGGGCGTTATGCACATGGCAGCGGCGGCGCAGGTACCGTGCATTACGTTTTATCGCGAGGCGGCGGACAAAGAAGATTTTTTGCCCGGCGTTTTAAGCGAGTATCGACGCTTCCCGCCGTGGCAGACAAATTCAGTTGTCTTGCGTCCGGATCATCAACTTGACGACTGCGCAAAATTGCCGCCGATTTATGGCTGGTGTCATCACGACAAGCCGCACTGTATCACGCAAATCACGCCGCAGGAAATTGTCGACGGCTTTGAAACTTTGACGAAACTTTAACTAAATTTGGCGACCAATGTCAGCGGAGCCGAGTTGCGCTCCTTGCCGACCATGACGTTAAAAATATGAGTTTTTCATTTACTCTGCGCACAAAAAAATTTGCCCGCCGAATGCTCGACGGGCATTTATTATGGAAGGATAATATTCACTCGATTTAAGCGTCCGACTCAGCCGAGGAGTTCGACCAAATCGTTTTCGCCCGCCTTGACGTCGCCGGTCTTGAGCGGACGAACCGTACCGTAAGCAGACGAGTTGGTAACAATGAGCGGCGTGGTTACGGGGTAACCGGCCTTCTTGATAGCCTTGATGTCGAAGGTGACGAGCAAATCGCCGCGTTTGACTTCTTGGCCTTCGGAGACGTGAACTTCAAAGTTCTCGCCGTTGAGTTTAACCGTATCGATACCGATGTGCATGAGGAGTTCCGCGCCGTCCGGAGTGACCATGCCGACTGCGTGTTTGGTCGGGAAGACGAGACTTATCGTGCCGTCCGCCGGAGCAAGGAGCTTGCCTTCGGTCGGTTCGACCGCAACGCCGTCGCCCATGGCACGCGAGGCAAAGCCGTCGTCGGGAACTTCGTTCATAAGCATCATGCGACCCGTCAAGTGCGCGCCGAGGATGCAATCTTGGGCTTTTCGGGTTCGGCAGTAGCCGCCGCACCGCCGCCACTTGCGCTTTCCAGAATCGAACGATCGATCTTGCCGGCGCGAATGTCTTCGACGAATTCTTCAAAGTTCGCTTTGACGATTGTAACGCTCGGTCCGTAAATAACCTGAATCGCATTGCCCTTGATGACGACGCCGCCCGCGCCCGTGGACTTGAGAATACCTTCGTTGACTTTGGTGCCGTCAATCAGCGTCAAGCGCAAACGTGTCGCACAGCAGTCAATCTCGGTGACGTTGTCGACGCCGCCGACACCGCTGAGGATAGTCGCGGATTTTTGCTGATCGGGAGTGAGACTTGCAAGAGCCGCAGACCCTGCGCCGCCGCCGGCCACGCCGACGCCCGTAGCTTTCTGATAATCGGCTTTGCTCATCATCTTAACTTCTTCGTCGTCAGCTTCACGACCCGGAGTCTTGAGATCCCATTTCATGATGAAGAATTTAAACGTAACGAAATACAGTACCGCGAACACGGCGAACAGCGGCAACATCATAACCCAACCCGTTTTGGCGTTGCCCGGCAGGACGCCGTAAAGAATGAAGTCAATCAAACCGTCGGAGAATGTAGTACCCATTGCAATGCCGAGGATATGGCACGCCGCGAACGAAACGCCCGCGTAGAAGACGTGAATCGCGAAAAGTTCTTTCGCAAGGAAGAGGAACGTGAATTCGATAGGCTCGGTGATACCGGTGAGGAACGACGTCAAGCCGACCGAGAACAACAGCGAACCTGCCGCCTTTTTCTTTTCGGGACGTGCGCAAGTGTACATTGCAAACGCCGCCGCAGGGAGACCGGCCATCATGAACGGGAATTTACCCATCAAGAAACGTGCCGCGTCAACCGAGAAGTGCTCCGTGTTCGGCGAAGCCAACTCTGCGAAGAAAATGTTCTGTGCACCCATGACGGTTTGTCCGTCGATAACGGCGGTGCCGCCAAGACCCGTCTGCCAGAACGGCAGGTAGAAGATATGGTGCAAGCCGAACGGGATAAGTGCACGTTCGCAACAACCGAAGAAGAACGTACCGAAGTAGCCCGCCGCTTGAACGATGCCGCCGAGCGCGAAGATACCGTTCTGGATAAACGGCCACACGAAATACATAACAATGCCCGTCACGATGCCGAAAATCATACAAACTATCGGGACAAAGCGCGTACCGCCGAAGAATGAGAACGCGGGCGGAAGTTGCATTTTGTAAAAACGATTGCAAAGTTCAGCTGCAACCAAGCCCGTAATGATACCCGCGAAAACACCCATCTGCAACGTGGTGATACCGAGGACTGACGTTATCGCGCCTTCCTTGACGCTGGGGTCAATAGAGCCATCGGCATGAATTGAACCGTCGAGTCCGAGGAAGACGTGAATCGTCGTAAGCAAAACGAGATAGAAAATTGCTGCGCCAAGGACGGCGATACCTTTTTCCTTCTTCGCCATGCCCAAGGCGACCGCCAGCGCGAATATCAACGGCAAGTTGCCGAAGATAGCTCCGCCGACGTTTGAGAGAATCAGCATGAAACTGAATAGCGCACTGCCCGGATGAAGGGCACTTTCCAAGCCGTAAGCCGCGATTGTCGTCGGATTCGAGAACGATGCGCCGATACCCAACAACACGCCCGCGAACGGCAACACGGCAATCGGCAGGAACAACGACTTACCGATTTGTTGCGCTACGGCAAATGCCGAACCGCCTCCGTCACTCATGTTAAAACCTCCTTACGTGAATAAAAAAATTCTGCGAGTGAAACAAGCTGCTCCTTCCGATATATTTTTATTTTTGGAGTCGGGATTAAACCGCCCCTTGCTTGCAAAAGGAGGACGCCACAGAATTTAGCCTCCTCCTTGCAAGATATTTTCAGAATTATACACGACACCGCGCCGTTTGTCCATAAACAACTTAAACTATTTTTTCGACTGTCGGCAACGGTAGCGCAACTGTTGACCGTCGGGAATCGTTTCGTACAGGTCGGGGAAGTCGGATACGAATTCGCGCAAATGACCGTAGCCGAAATCTTTTATGCCGAAACCGAGATGTTTGCGCTTAAGCTCTTGTCCGGCACAGTTGAGCGTGGAAAAACCGTTATCGTCGGCATGAGACTTCGCCGCCTCGCGCAAAATTTCATGCAGTTGACTCAGCCGCTCGTCGTCGGTTTGTCGCGAATCGTTCACGCGGCAACGATAGAAAAAATTGTTGCCACTCTCCCCGCGAACTTCATAGCGGTCGTTAAAGTTGGATACGAACTTTGTCAATTTGTTGTAGCAGAGATCTTTTAAGACGCCGACAAGATTTTTTTGCGCGATAAAATCGACTGTGTACAAAATGTTGACGAAGCCGTCGTCGTCGGCATGAGACTTCGCCGCCTCGCGCAAAATTTCATGCAGTTGCTCGAAGCTGTCGAGCGTGGAATTTTCCGTTCTGTTCACGCGGCAACGCAAAAAAGTTTTAGTGTCGTCCCTTTGCAATTCGTACAAGTCGGGAAAATCGGCGACGAATTTTTTCAACGAACTGTAGCCGAAATTTTTCACGCCGAAGCCGAGCCGCCGTTTTGTGACGTAAGCACCGACGGAGCATAGATTTGCAAAGCCGTTGTCGTCGGCATGAAGCGCGACCGCCTCGCGCAAAATATCATGCAGTTGACTTAGCTGCTTGTCGTCGGCTTGCCGCGAATCGTTCACGCGGCAACGGTAGTAGAAAACATTTTCGTTGTCGCGCTGAATAACTTCGTACATTTCGGGGAAGGCCGCCACGAATTTGTTTAGCGAGCCGTAGCCGAAATCTTTCAGCCCGAAGTCGAGTTTTTTGTTGCGGATATTGTCGCCCGCACGGCACAGCGGAGCAAATCCTTTGTCGTCGCCGAGAAGCTGAGCCGTCACACGCAAAATGTCATGCAGTTGACTTAGCCGCTCGTCGTCGGCTTCATTCACGCGGCAACGATAACAGAAAACATTTTCGTCGTCGCGGTGAATCAGCTCGTACAGGTCGGGGAAGTCTGCCACGAAGTCGCGCAAATGACCGTAGCCGAAATTTTTCACGCCGTAACGAAGATTTTTTTCACGGATACATTGTCCCGCAAAATACAGTTGCACGAAGCCGTTTTTGTCCGCGTGAAGTGCCGCCGTCTCGTGCAAAATATCATGGAGAGTCTGCAACTTGCGGCGTGCGTCGAAGGGTTCGCGCTTGGTTATGGGCACGACCTTTGAACTTAAAATTTTCTTCGGCACGGAATTTTCCGAAGGGAGCGCGATGACTTTGTTGTCGTCGAACAGCGACAACTGCACGGGCGAATTTTTCTGCGCGGCGGGAATTTTTTTCACAGGCTCAGGCGGCGGAGAAATTTTTTTCTCGACTTTGGACGACGTTCCGGCGGGTTTGACGGTTTTTACGGTCGTCAACGCATCTAAGTCGACAAATTCGTTGCAGGCGGCGCGGAAGGCGTTGGAGGCGTTGGCGTTTCCCAAACCGATAATATTCATGCCGCCTTCGCGCAGACGAATTACCAGCGGCGTGAAGTCGCTGTCGTTGGTGACGAGCGCGAAAATTTCCGCTTTGCTGTCGTGGAGCACGGCACGCAGAGAAAATTTCCAGATGCATTCGTTCCAGCCGTGCAACGGAGTTTTCTCCCAGTTGCCGTAAATGCGTCTGATAAAAATTTCGCCGCGACTTTCGAGCATATCAATAATCTGTTTGCCGAATCTTGCGGAGATGTTGTCTGCGTCGATGAAGAGCGCGATTTTTTTTGCTGGCATTACGGAACCTCGAAGTCGTTCAATAGCAATCAATCGCACGAATCGCACCGAACTGGATAAATTCGCCGGCGGAGACCGGGTCGCCTTCAGTTATCGCAAATTCGACCTCGGACAATTTGTCGGTGGGAATTTGAATGCGTTCCGCGCCGTACTCCTCTTTGACTTTTTTCCAGAGATTTTTGCGTGAAGTCTTCGTGTCTTTGTAAACGGCACTGTTGTAGAAAATATTCATGGACGCTTCGTTTTTGTCGGCGTCGCAGTTGAAAAAGATATAAGCTTTGCCGGGTTTGGCCATAAATAAAACTCCTTTCAAAATTTTGGGCACGCGGCGATTATAACAAGTTATGCGGCAAGCTACAAGTGACGCGCCAAAAGTTTTTGCGACAACAACGGCGAATCAATTCTTCTCGGCGGCGATGATTGTGACGGGATTCAACGCCTTAGCCAAGTCGTAACGGCCGACGCGCTCCAGACGAGTTATTTGCACCGTGCAGGCGTCGTAGCTCCAACCGCGAGTTTTTAAACAGTCGAGAGCCGCCGCTGTAGTTTGAATCGTGATTGCGTTGATGACAACTTGTCCACCGACTTTAAGCTTGCCGTCGAGCACGTCGAGTATCTCGTCAAGATGTCCGCCGCTACCGCCGATAATCGCCGCGTCGAGTGCGGGCAAGTCCTTCAAGCCGTCGGGAGCTTGAGCGCAAATTATCTCCACGTTGTCGACAGAAAATTTTTCGACGTTGTGTTTTATGAGTTCGACTGCCTCCGCCTTGCGTTCGACAGCAAAAATTTTTCCGTGCGGAGCAAGCAGTGCCGCTTCAATCGTAATTGAGCCGGTGCCCGCGCCCACGTCGACGACAACGGAATCGGAACGGAGCTGCGCCTTCGCCAGCGTCAAAATCCGAATCTCCTGCTTAGTCATGGGCACGTTGCCGCGAATGAATTTTTCGTCGTCAATCATGTGTTCACCTCGACAATAGCGAAAACTGTAGTGCGTCGACTGCCAACTTAATTTTTTGTCGGCAGGAAAATTTGTCCGTCAAAAATTTTTTAAACGAACCTGCAGAAATGATCAACGGCGATATCCGAGAAGCCGTAAGCCTCCGCCTTGGTAAGTCGTCCGTTGCACACGTCGTGAATTTTTTGCAGGAGCAAATCGCCCGCGTCGGCAATCGTCAGCTCGCCCGCAATTATTCCGCTCAAATCCACGTCGATGTTATCTTCCATCCACGAAAAAGTTTTGGCGTTGGCGGTGACTTTAAGCACGGGAACAATCGCGTTGCCGGTCGGCGTGCCGCGTCCGGTTGTGAAAATTATTGCGTTGCAACCGGCGGCGACCATGCTCGTGACCGACGAAATATCGTAGCCGGCAGTATCCATGACGATTGCCCCGCGCTTAGTCGGTCGTTCGGCTTGATTGAGGACTTCGACAATGGGACGCGTGCCGCCCTTACGAATACAGCCTAAACTTTTTTCATCAATGGTCGACAAGCCGCCGTCTTTGTTGCCGGGGGTAGGTTGACCTGCACGACAATCTTGACCGGCCGCTTTAAGGTGCGTCTCGTAATCCGCACAAATTTTGATGATTCGGTTGTGAAGTTCGGGCGAGGCCGCACGCTTAGCCAAAACATGTTCTCCGCCAATCCACTCGATTGACTCGCTCATCAGAGTGGACGCTCCCAGGTCGACTAGCTTGTCGCTTAGGGAGCCGACGGCGGGATTTGAGGCGATACCCGATGTCGCGTCCGAGCCGCCGCACTCAATGCCGAGCAACAGTTCCGAGATGTCGCAAAGCTCTTTCTGCTGAAGACCGGCCTCCGCGACGAGTTCACGCGCCGCACGCACGGCTTTAGCAATCGTCTTGAGCGTGCCGCCTTCCTCCTGTATGCCAAACGACACGACGGGCTTAGCCGTCATGGACTGAATTTTTTCGCGGAGTTTGGCATGAGGAACGGTCTCGCAACCGAGCCCGATAATCACCACGCCGAAGACGTTCGGATTGCACGCAAAGCCCGTCAAAATTTTTTGCGACATATCGGTATTGGCTTGAACGTCCGAACAACCCGTGTTAAAAATTATGTTGACTGCGCCGCGCACTTGACTTGCAACAATTCGCGCCGACTCACTGCCGCAAGCGCACGTCGGCAAAATCAGCACGTGGTTGCGAATGCCCGCTCGACCGTCCGCACGTTTGTATCCGAAAAAGTTCATAAGCTCACCTCAAATGAATTCGGCGACATAATCACGCGGCACGCTGAAAATATTTTCGTGCGAGACCCACGCGCCCGCCGCAATGTCAGCCGACGCCTCACCGATAATTTCGCCGTACTTAAAAATTTTTTCGCCCACGCCAATCGGTCGGAGCGCGACTTTGTGCCAACAGGGAATGTCCTCGACGCAGACAATTTCGTTGCCGCCGAGGATTTTAATCGTGTCACCCGTGTGCGCGGGAGCGGTGCAAGTCGCAACGTTGTCGCGCTCGTCAAGCAATATCGCGTTCGTCAAAGTGATTCGCCTCCTGCAAAAATTTATCTCAATGCTACCCCCGCTAACGTCATCAATTCTCCTTGACAAATTTCCGAACCTCTTCTTCGGTCAATCCGACAACGCGAGCAATTTCTTTAAGCGGCAAATTCGTCGTCAGTAAATTTTCCAACAAGAATATTTTTTCTTCAGCGCGACCTTCAGCGCGACCTTCAGCGCGACCTCTCGCCTCGCCATACTCTATCCAAGCTTGCTTGTCCAGTTCGGCGTCGTATTCCAATGCCAACATACTCGCCAACTCCTTTTTGTGTTCCAAAAGATATTCAACCATAACACCTTGCGCCATACAATAATCGAACGCCGCAGCTATCGCGTGATTGAGATCGAGCCCCGCCGCCGTGGATTGTCGAACGTGATTGACGAAGATGCAATAATTGTTCAAGCCCTCGTCGCGCTCGTCAAGCAATATCGCGTTCGTCAAAGTGATTCGCTTCCTGCAAAAATTTATCCAAATGCTACCCCCGCTAACGTCATCAATTCTCCTTGACAAATTTCCGAACCTCTTC
>CAMZDU010000026.1 GCA_947305445.1 uncultured Selenomonadales bacterium | reverse complement strand
GGAATTGATTTAAGCTTGGAGCTGGGACTTTACCGGCAAAATTATTGCGGATGCATCTTCAGTGAGGAGGAACGTTTCAGCAACGACCTGCGCAAAGCACGAAAAAAATATTTTACCAACTGCTAATCACTTCTCTTGAGCAGCTTTGTGCTCCTCGATAATTTTTTCTGCGAGCTTATCCGGCATCGGGTCGTAGTGCGAGAATTTCAGCGAGTAGGAGGCGCGGCCTTGCGTCTGCGAGCGAAGGTCGGTGGCGTATTTGTAAAGTTCGCTGGACGGAATCAACGCTTTGACTTCGGTCATGCCTTTGCCTTTCGGATCCATGCCGAGAATCTTGCCGCGTTTGGAGTTGAGTTTGCCGATAATGTCGCCCATATAATTTTCCGGCGTGAGGACGGTAATCTCGTCAATCGGCTCAAGCAAAATCGGGTCGGCGGACAGGATACCTTTTTTGATTGCGATGGACGTTGCCATTTTGAAGGCCGCTTCGCTGGAGTCGACGGCGTGATACGAACCGTCAAACAGATTGACGCTGACATTAACGACAGGATAGCCGGCGATGACGCCCTCGGCCAAAGTTTCCTGCGTGCCCTTTTCAACGGCGGGGAAGTATTGACGCGGGACGCTGCCGCCGAAGATGCTTTCCGACCAGACGTTGCCGTTGTTGACTTCGGGGTTAGCTTCCTTGTTCGGGCCGATCTTCAACCAAACGTCGCCGTATTGACCGTGGCCGCCGGATTGTTTCTTGTGTTTGCCTTGAACTTCGACGTTCTTGCGAATCGTCTCACGATAAGCAACACGCGGCTCGCCGAGAACCATTTTGACGCCGAATTTGCGCTGAATTTTGTCGCTCAAAATATCGAGATGAACTTCGCCGACGCCGCGCAGAATTGTCTGTTTAGTCTCGGCGTTTTTGGTGAGCCAAATCGTCGGGTCTTCGTCCTGCTGACGGATAATTGCGCCGAAGACTTTGTCCTCTTCGCCCTTTTTCTCGGACGTGACGGCCATTGCAAGCATCGGTTCGGGATATTTAATACGCTCGTATTTAATGGGCGCGGCTTTGTCGCAGAGTGTGTCGCCGGTTTTGGCGTTGGCCAGTTTGCTGGTGACGACGATGTCGCCGGCGTGTGCAACGTCGACGGAAATTTGTTTCTTGCCCTGCATGGTGAAAAGGCCGCTCAAACGTTCCTGCCCTTCCGAATTCGCGCCGAAGAGCTGATAAGTTGCGTCGCCCTTCATGTCGCCGCTGATGACGCGCACGTAAGACATTCTGCCGACGAACGGGTCAACCAGCGTCTTGAAAATTTGTCCGCTGAACGGCTCGGAGACTTTGCGCTCGACAAGCTCATCGGTTTTCGGATTAATGCCGCTGTAGTCTTTTGTATCCGGTGCGGGGAAGAATTCGACGATACTGTTGAGGAATTTTTTGACGCCGATATTTTTCAGCGCGGAGCCGACGAACACGGGGAAAACTTTTGCTTCGCGAATGCCGGTTGCCAACGCCTCGGAAATTTCGTTCTCGTCAAGGTCGTCGACTTCGCCTTCGAGATATTGCATCATGAGTTCGTCGTTAAATTCGGCAACGGCGTCAAGCATTTCGAGGCGGGCGTTTTCAACTTCGTCGGCGACTTCAGGTGCGTCAATCGGCTCGTCGTCGGCGTTAACTTTGCTGAAGGCCTTGAGCAGATTGACGACGCCTTTAAAGCTGTCCTCTTTGCCAACGGGAACTTGAACGGGGACGACGCTGTTGCCGAACTTGTCGCGGAGCTGAGTCAACACTTTTTCAAAGTCGGCGTGCTCGCGATCCATTTTGGTGATAAAGAACGCCCGCGGCAAGTTCAACGACTCGGCAAGTGCCCAAGCCTTTTCGGTCTCGACTTCGACGCCCGCGCTGGCACTGACGACGATAACGGTTGCGTCAGCCGCCGCCAATGCTCCGTGCATCTCCGCGACGAAATCGGGGAAGCCGGGCACGTCGATTGCGTTGATTTTAAAATTCTTCCACTCCAGAGCCGCCAACGACGCGCTGATTGACATCTTGCGCTTGGTTTCCTCCGGCTCGAAGTCGAGAACACCGGTACCTTGGTCGACGTTGCCCAAACGAGTGGTTGCGCCGCTGTCGAAAAGTGCCGCCTCAAGCAAAGAAGTCTTGCCTGAGCGGCCGTGACCGCAGAATGCTACGTTTCTGATAGATGCGCTGTTGTAATCTTTCATCAAAATTGCGCAACGCTTTTTCAATTAGGAATTTGAAATTAATGAAACGCTTCCGAATCACAATTCCTAATTTCAAATTCCACATTCCTAATTGATAGAACGTCGCGCTCTTCACTTCCTTTCTTTACATTTTTCTACTAAAATATTTTAAGCGGTTAGGGTTTCACTTCACCAAAAACAGAAAACAATCAACGGCTCGTGTCTTGCCAACAATGAAGTCGTTCCTGGGTTTCCTTTTTAGTGGAAGCTTAATCCACCCCCGCTACAGCGCGACACTTAGAGATTAGATCTCCGGACTGAGTGAATCTTGACGAGTTAAAATAGATTAACGGCAAATAACTGAAATTGGAGGTACGTTTAGGAAAAATGTAGCCGGATGCATTGAGGCGGAGGATATTTACGTCAGAAATACCTCCGTAAAATTTTTTCGTAGGAATAATTCTATTGCCGCCGCGATTTTCCTGCAAGTTAAATTCAACACGCCGGCCGATTGTCGCGCACGGAAATTTTTTTTCGCCGAAATGATTTGTGAAACGCCCGCACATTTTATATAATTGCGGCGGAAAAAATTTTTTTTGAGGAGGGCGCGGCAATGGCAGATCGAATCGGCTTGCGGAAGCTAAAAAAATTTCAGGCGCGACAGACAATTCTAACCGTCGCCGCCCGACAATTTAAACTCGACGGCTTTGCCAACACGTCAATCGCGGGCATCATGCAGGCGGCGGGGCTTGGCGTCGGAACTTTTTACAACTACTTCAACTCGAAAGAAGAAGTTCTGTTGACTTTGGCTAAAAATTTGTGCGACGAGGTTGCGGAAAATATTTCGGCGGCTGACGCGGGCAATAACTCCTCGTCCGAACTTTTGGAGCTGTGTTGCGTGTGCACCGCCAAACTTATTGACGAGAACCGATTTATCTTGCCGCTGTTCATAAGCGCGAGCGAATACTCCGACAAGCCCGAACAAATTCCCCAGAGCCTGTCGCCGGGTTTCCGTGAACTGTTCGAGAAAATAATTTTGCATGGACAAGAGCGCGGCGAGTTTCGCGCCGACGTGCCGTCAAACATAATCGCGGAGATGGTGCACTCGATTTACCAGACGACGGCCTTCAGCAAGCTCGATATATCATTCCGCGAAAATATCCGCCTCAAAGTCAAAATCCTGCTTGACGGAATCAAAATCCCGCTCGCCGCCAAGACGTGACAATCGCAATCAAAAATCCCGCCGAACATTCGACGGGATAAAATTTTTTATCGAGACAAAATTATTTCGTGTCAATCTTGCGGACGCGGTTTTCTTATCATGCCGAGGATTAAACAACCGATAATCGAGCCGACGATAATTGAGACGAGGTACATAAACGGATTGCCGATTGTCGGGACGACGAAGATGCCGCCGTGCGGAGCCATCAGCGTGCAGTCGAACATCATAACCAACGCGCCGGCGATTGCCGAGCCGACGACGCAGGAGGGTATGACGTGGAGCGGGTCGCCCGCCGCAAACGGGATTGCACCTTCCGTGATGAACGACAAGCCCATTATGATATTTGTCGGAGCAGTTTTTTGTTCGTTCTTCGTAAATTTGTTCTTGAAGAAAATCGTTGCGAGCGCGATTGCAATCGGAGGCACCATGCCGCCGGCCATAGCCGCCGCAATGACGTAATAGTTGCCGTCAGCCAAAAGACCAACGCCCGAAACGTCAGCCGCCTTGTTCAAAGGACCGCCCATGTCGACAGCCATCATGCCGCCGATAACCGCACCCATGACGAGTTTCGCGGAAGGATCCATGTTGGCAAGTGTATTCTTGAGTGCTTCGTTGATACCCGCGACAGGCGGACCGATTACGAAGTTACATACGAGACCAATAATCAACACGCCGAGCAACGGATAGAACAAAATCGGCTTTGTTCCTTCCAGCGAAGGCGGCAGAACGTTGAGAGCCTTTTTGAGCCAGTTGACGACGAAACCTGCGATAAAGCCGGCCAGCAATGCGCCGAGGAAGCCGGAGCCGTTAGAGGCACTGAGTGCGCCGCCGACAAAGCCCGCTGCCAGACCGGGACGGTCAGCGATTGACATTGAGATAAAGCCTGCCAGAACCGGCAACATAAATCCAAAGGACGCGCCGCCGATACCCATAAAGGTCGCCGCCGCAGGTGTTATCGAACCAAATTTGCTACGTTCTTCGGCCGGCAAACTGTTCAAGTCAACACTCGCGCCGTCAATCAGGAACGAGATTGCGATTAAGATACCGCCGCCGATAACGAATGGCAACATATGCGAGACGCCGTTCATCAGGTGCTTATAAACTTGACGGCCGATGCTTTCGTTTTCAACGGAACCGCCGCTGTCGCCGGCAGATTCGCCCGCCTTGGCGTGATAAATCGGAGCCGAGCCGCTTAAGGCCTTGTCAATCAATTCGTCGGCCTTGTTGATGCCGTCGGCAACTTTGGTGATGACGACGTGTTTGCCGTCGAAACGAGCCATTGCAACGTTTTTGTCCGCCGCGACGATAATTCCGTCAGCCTTGGCAATCTCGTCGGCCGTCAAAACATTTTTCGCGCCGCCGGAGCCATTCGTCTCGACTTTAATCGAAATGCCGCGCTTTTTGGCGTGCTGTTCCAAACTTTCCGCAGCCATGAACGTGTGCGCGATACCGGTCGGACACGCGGTGACGGCCAAAATCTGGATGTGGTCGGCGGTGGCAACAGGTGCGGCAGACGCGCTGTCGGCCGGTGCCTGGAACTTGCCGTCCTCTTTGTCGTCGATAATCTTGAGGAATTCTTCTTTCGTGGTCGCCTTAATCAAAGCTTCCTTGAAGTCGGGATCCATAACCATCGTGGCGAGCTTAGACAAAATCATCAAATGTTCGTCGTTGCCGCCGTCGGGAGCCGCAATGGCAAAGAACAGTCGAGCGGGATTGCCGTCCATTGACTGGAAGTCGATGCCGTCGGGAATGGTCATTGCCGCCAAACCGGGTGCCTTGACGCCGGCGGATTTTGCGTGCGGCGTGGCAATGCCGTCGCCCAGACCCGTGGTGCCGGACGCCTCACGAGCAAGGACGTCTTTTATGGACTGCTCCTTGTTCTTGAGGTTGCCGCCCTTGTCCATCAGGTCAACCAGGTGCGAAATTGCGTCCTGCTTGTCCGTGACTTTGGCACCCAGATCAATGCTCGCATTTTTGAGCAGATCGGTTACTCTCATAATAAATTCTCCTTACTACGAATGAATGAATAATTTCTGCCGCCACCGATAAAAATTTTGACGACGGCTATAATCAATCAGCATAAAAGCCGACTGTTGACGATATGAAAAATTTTAATCAGATGCAATTATGTAGTTGCCTTTATTATTTTTGGCAACGACGAGACTTATTTTGCAGGAATAGGCATCGAACTTGTAGTTCTTTTGCCACGTGACGGACTTGCCATTAGCAAAGACGATTTTTAATTTGTAATAACGAGGTTCCGAACCGTAACGGGCAAAGGCACTGTCGCCGCTACGCAAAGGCTCCTCCAACCAATTTTGACCCCAGCCGTCAGTGTCGTGCGGAGCAAAGTACAACGCCTGCCACGTTTGCCCGGTCTTGTTGAAAACTTCAAGTGCAATGGTATTATCAACTTCCGCGAAGGTCGCCGATTGACTTGACGCAAATATAATCGCCGTCAAAAGCAACGTCCGCAAAATTTTGAATTGAACCATGGGGAAGCCTCCAATCAGCCGCGAGCGTTTTTGGACAGATCAAATTCCGTGCCGTTAAACCAAATACTGAGCCGCCACGTGTTGAGCAGGTCAACGCTTTTAAAGGTGCACGATGAGCCGTCCGCGAATTCGACTTTGATTTTGTAGTTTGGGAACTGCGAATCGTACTGAATTGAGCGTTTGTCACCTTGATTCATGATACCGCTACCGACAAGGTCGTTGCCCCAGCCTCTTTTCTGCACGGGTACGACGTAAAGCGAGATTATAGGTTGGCCGGTCTCGTTGACAATTTCGAGCGGTTCGGGCAGGGCAAGCGCGGGACTGTGCGCCGCCACGACAATGAACGTTGCCAGAAGGAAAATTTTCAGCAGTTGTTTCATCGTTAATCACCCCTTAGCCGCAAGCGTTCTTGGACAGTTCAAAATCCGTGCCGTTGTACCACATACTCAGCCTCCACGCGTCCGACAAATCGACGTCGTACCACGTGAAAGTTTCGCCGCCTTCGCCGGCAAGCTGAATTTTGATTTTGTAGCGATACTGTGGATCATAACCGACAATTCGAGTGTCGCCCAAGTTCATGATTTCGGTGCCGACGTAGTCTTGCCCCCAGTCGTCGCGATCAACGGGCACGACATACAGGAACGCGATTGACATATTGGAATCGTTGACAATTTCGACGCTCTCGCTGTCCGCCGCAAAAGCCGGAGTTTGAACAGCCGCAATCATCAACGCCGCCAAAACTGCAAGCAAGATCCGCTTAATCATAAAAAAGCCTCCTCAATCAGCCGCGAGAATTTTTGGCGTATGTATACTTGCCGTTGGTGGCTTTGTAAAGAGTTAACCGCCACGCATCGTTGAAGTCGATTTTACCCCACGTAATGGACTTGCCGTCATTAAAAAATATTCTAAGCCTGAAGTAGCGAACTGCGGGATCGTAATTTATGGTCGCCGAGTCGCCGTTATTTAGCACGCGCCCGCCGAGCAAATCTTTGCCGTTCCACTCGTTGCGCAAAGCAACAGATTCCAGCGCAACGATTGTGCGTCCGGTTCCGTTGACAATTTCGACTCTCTCGGTGTTCGCCGCGAAAGTCGGAGTTTGAACTGCCGCAATTATCAACGCCGCCAACACGAAAATTTTTGCGAACGTCGAAATATAACTACGCGCTATACCTCTGGGGGGGTTCAGTTTAAGCATAACAATCAGGCCTCCTGCTTACGAGAAAATACTTTTGATTTTGTTGAAGAGCTTCTCGCCGAGAGTTTCGTCGTCTTCGGTGGCGTGGAAGGGTTGTGCTTGTCCGGCCTCAATACGCTTGAAGAGCTGTTCGGGCTTGCGAATACCGGTGTTAACGGCGGTTTGAATCATCAGCTTGCCGTCGAAACGCGACATTGGAATTTTCTTGCTGGCCGCGATGATAACATAGTTGGCGTTTTTAATCTCCTCGTCGGACAGCGCGTGATAGACGCCGGCCGCACCGTGCACTTCGACGCGAATGCTCAGCCCCATTTTTTCGGCGCACTGTTTGAGCGACTCGCGAGCCATGAACGACGACGAAATACCCGTCGGGCAGGCAGTGACAGCAATGATTTTCGTTTTGGCTGAAACGTCGGGTTCGGGCGTTTCGGATTTGGTGCGAGCGGTCTCTTTCTCGTCGATAATGCGGATAATGTCGGCGGGAGTGGCGGCCTTAATCAGAGCTTCCTTGAAGTCGTCGTCCATAAGCAACACGGCAAGGCGACCCATATTCGTCATTGCGGCGTCGTCGGCTTTTTCGGGTGCGGCGAACAAAATCAACAGCCGCGCAGGTTTATTGTCGAGCGAATTGAACTCGACGCCTTCGGGCACGGTGATAACGGAAATTGACGGCTTCTTGATGGAATTGTTCTGCGCGTGCGGAGTGGCCAAGCCGTTAGCAAGACCGGTGGAGCCTTGCGCCTCGCGGCGAAGAATATCACGTTTGACTATTGCTTTGTCCTTAATCGTGCCGGCCGTCATCAGCAGGTCGACAAGCATGTCTATTGCTTCGTTTTTGTCGGCGGGGTGCACGTTAAGCGCGATTGATTTTTTAGAAATAAAATTTGTAATTTTCATGTTAGTAACCTCCCGTGTCGTCTGTGGCAAGGAAGTTTATTTTTTGAGCGACTTGAGCAAAGCTTCGACTTCGGGACGCGTTGCAAGATTTTCTGAGAACGCGGACGCCGAACCCGTGCAAAGACCCATGAGGAACGCCTTCTCGTAGTCGCCGCCACTTACCTCGTAGCCCGCGACAAAACCGGCAACCATCGAATCGCCCGCGCCGACGCTGTTGACGAGTGTGCCTTTCGGAGCTTCGGACTTGAAGAACGTCGCGCCGCCTTCCGGAACGAAAATTGCTCCGTCGCCCGCCATAGAAATCAAGACGTTGCGTGCGCCCATGTCTTGAAGTTTTTTAGCGTAGGTGACAATCTCTTCGTCAGTCTTGAGTTTAACGCCAAACATGTCGCCGAGTTCGTGGTTGTTCGGTTTAATAAGCCACGGATTGAACTTCAAGACTTTGAGCAACAGACCTTTTTCCGCGTCGACGACAAAACGAATGCCCTTGCCCTGAATGCGCGACAAAGTTTGCTCGTACATGTCATCGGGCAACGTGTTGGGAATGGAACCGGACAAAATCAATGTGTCGCCCTCGCCGAGAGCTTCAAGCTTCTTGAAGAGTTCTTCGCGTTTGGCGTCGCTGATTTTGGGACCTTGACCGTTGATTTCGGTTTCGACGTCGGCTTTGACTTTGACGTTGATGCGGGAGAAACCTTCGTCGAGTTTGACGAAATCATCTGCGGCGTTGAATTCGCGCAACTGACGAACAATTTCATCGCCCGTAAAACCCGCAAGGAAGCCGGTCGCCGTCGATTTGTGGCCGAGATTGCCCAGCACGATTGAGACGTTGACGCCTTTGCCGCCGCCAAGCACCTGTTCATAAGTCACGCGATTAATCGCACCCGTCGTAAGTTTGTCGAGCCGAATGATGTAATCGATTGCGGGATTGAACGTTACGGTGTAAATCATTGTACAGTTTCCCCCTTATGAAAAATAGATAGAAAATTCTTGTGCGATTATACAACAGGGCTTGTCACATTTCAAGGCGGCAACTTTGAAAATGTTTTCAGCATGAACATCAGTCGCCCGCTCACGCGCATTTTTTCGCCGTTCACGACTAGAACGATTGACTTCAGCCCGCACCTTCATCTTGAAAAAAATTTCTCCTTTCACTACTATAT
>CAMZDU010000025.1 GCA_947305445.1 uncultured Selenomonadales bacterium | reverse complement strand
CATGGAAATTTTTATGCCCAAGTCGTGGAACGCCTGGAACTGTTTGTTGACGAATTCCCAGTCGTAGACGTTGTGACTTTCCGTCAGCTCGAAAACAATCGTGTGCGGGTCAATCTGATAGCGTTCAATGCAATCTTTCACGAAATCATAGAGCGTGTGCTCCTCCAGCTGATAAAGCGAGATGTTCACGCTGATTTCAAAATTCGGCATGAACTTGTGCCAACTCTTGGCGGTCTTGATGGCGTTTTCAATTATCCAGTGACCGACGGGAATTATCATGCGCGACTTTTCAAGCAGGGGAATGAATTGCATCGGCGCGACGACGGAGCCGTCACGGTCGTACCAACGCAACAGAGCTTCCGCGCCGAGAAGTTTGCCGGTCTTTGCGTCAATCTGCGGCTGATAACACAGGAAGAAGTCTTCGCAACCGCGGGCAATGGAATTTTGCATAAGATTTTGCATGCCCAAATCGTAACGCCAACGCTCGTAAAAATCGCTGTCGAAGAATGCGATTTGGTCTTTGCCCTTCTGGCGGGCAAACTCCAGCGCGACTTCTGCATAGCGTGTCAAAGTGATTACGTCGTCGGCATCTTCGGGATAAAAGGCCGTGCCCGCCGAAGCCGTACAATAAATCGTGTCGTCAATGTTGCGAATCTCGCGCATGCAAAGCTGAATGCTGGAGAAAATAATTTCAATCTCTTCGGGATAAACTTCCGACACGAAGAAGGCGAACATGTCGTTGTCGAGCTTGTAGAGGCGGAAATCAAGCGGCAAGACGATTGAGATGTCTTGGGCGAGCAGTCGCAGAGCATTGTCGCTGAATTCGTAGCCCTAAGTCTCGTTGATTAACTGGAACTTGTCCAGGCCGATTAAAATCACCGCGCCGTGAGCATCGGGCGAGCTGTTCAGCTCCTTCATCAACGCGACGTGGAAGGAATTTCGATTCAACAAGCCCGTGATGTGATCCGCCTTAAGTTTCACGTCCATGCGAGCAATCACACCCGCGACAAGTTCGGGTTGACCGAATTCGTCCGCGCCGGCCGTCATGCGCAATGAGACCCAGCCGTATTCGCCGTTGCGGTTTAGCAGTCGGAATTCGCCGAAAATCTCTACGCCTGGTGTCGCCGTTTCCAGCTCGTTTATCGCCGACTCCAAAATTTCGCGGTCGTCGTGCCACACGAACGGCGTCAACAGCGCGGCAAAATCTTCTACGACCACATCGGGAAAGTTGAAGTCGCGCAGAAAATTTTTCGACAACATGACTTGCCGCGTGCTCATGTCCATGGCGAAGAGGTATTCGTCCACAGAATTTTGCAGGGCTTCAAAATAAGTTCTGATTCGGCTCAACGGAGAGTCCTCGCCGAGTTGAAATAAATTTGTACTCATTGTCATCTTCCTCTTGAATTTATCGCACTTATTTCTGTCAGTGCGAATTCGACGCGGCGGCAAAACTTCCTGCAAAATTTTTAATCAAACCTGCCGGCCGCAAAAATTTCTGTACGATTATGGAATGCGTCACCAGTTCTTAGACTTGTGCCAGAAGCTCGGACTGAACAGCGCGAGCACCGTAAAAATTTCCAGGCGGCTGAGAAACATGAATCCGCACGCGCAAAATTTGCTGAAGCTCGGCAACAGGGCGTAAGTACTCGTCGCGCCCTCAATCCCGAAGCCGGGACCGACGCTGGCCATCGTCGAGACGCTCACGCTGATAGAGTTCACGAAGTCAATGCCGTCGAACATCATCACCGCCGCGAACATCACGTCCAGCATCACCACCGCAAAGAAAAATTTTGCCGCGCCATAGACAACGTCCTCGTCAATGGGACAACCGCTAAGCGTCACGTTGCTGATTAAATTCGGGTGAAGTTTTTGACGGACGATAAGCCCGACGAATTTGAACAGCAAAATTATTCGTGCGACCTTGAGTCCGCCGGCCGTGGAGCCTGCGCACCCGCCCAGGAACATCATCATCATCAGGAAAGCTTTGCTGAGCGGCGGGTAGGTGTCGAAGTCGTGCGACACAAATCCTGTCGTCGAACTCAAGCTGGCAACGTGGAAGATTGCCGCACGAATCGCCTCCTCCTTTTGAACCCGCATTTCCAAAATCAAATCCAATGCTATTGTGATTGTCGCCACGGCAATTATCATAAGGTACGTGCGAAACTCCGTGTTCTTTAAGATAACGCCCGGACCTTTTCGACAGGCCACGACGTACATTGCAAAGCTGCCGCTCGACACAATCATAAAAAACGCCATGCTATATTCCAGATACGCGTTACCGTATTCGCCGACGGTGCCGTTGTAAATTCCGTAGCCACCCGTGGCAATCGTCGTCATTGCGTGATTAATCGCCGCAAACGGCTCAAGCCCGCACATACAGTAAGCGACCGCGCAAAAAATCGTCAACAGCACGTAAATGGAAAACAATGCCTTGGCGTTGTCGCGGATACGCGGCATTTGACGATCTTTGGTCGGGCCGGTCGTTTCGGCTTTAAGAATGAACATTGCACCGCGTCCGAATTGCGGCATAATCGCCATAAAGATTACGACAATACCCAGCCCGCCGACCCAATTCGACAGACTGCGCCAGAGCAAAATACTTCGCGGCAAAATTTCCACGTCCTCAATAACCGTCGCGCCCGTCCCGCTGAAACCGGAGAACGATTCGACCATACTGTCCAGCAAATTCAAATAACCGCCCGCGAAGTACGGCACGAGGCCGAGTATTGAGATAAGCAACCAGCCCAGCCCCGTGACGGCTATGCCTTCGCGGATACCGACGTTGTCTTTGCCCTGCAGTCCGCCGAAACGCTCCAGCTCGAATGTCGTCGCCAAGCATAAAAAAATCGCCAGCAGGAATGCCGCCGCCCCGTTAAACTCTTCGGCCGTCGCCGCGAGGATAAACGGCGGAATCATCGCCGCGCCGCAAAACAGCGTCAAATATCCGAGCAAGCCCGACACGATTCGACGATTCATTTGCCGTTCACCTCGCGTAAAAAATTATGACCGCATAATAAAATAATCCCTCGGAGTTGAGTCCGAGGGATTGTCGTCAAAAGTCTGTTGACGAATTCGACTTTCGAGCGCACCCCCACGACGAATGAGTTTCGTACAAAATAATTACTTCGTACTGATTATGAGCGCGATAAAAATCAAATCTTCGTCGCCGATATTTTCAATGCCGTGCGTGTCGCCGTCCGCACAATAGGTGGTGTCGCCCGCCTTGACCGTGTAAGTTTTGTCGTTGTCGGTATAAGTCGCGACGCCTTTAAGCAGGTGATAAGTCTCGTTGTTGCCCACGTGACGGTGTACGCCCAATGATGCGCCGACGGGAATTCTGACGGACGCGAACATTTCACACTTGCCGACCATTTCCGCAGGCGTGAGAAGGTGCGTGATAAAAATTTCGCCTTTGCCGCCGGCTTTGTTTACGGCTGAAATCGTATTCGGTGCAATAATCGCCATGGTAAAGCCTCCTTCGTTGAACAGTCAATCGTTAAGTTTCTTACGCTTGGCTTTGAGTTTTCGTATCGTCTCGACCGTGTGAACAATTTGTTCTTTGGCGTAGGGTTTGTGAATAAAATCTATCGCACCCATTTTCAGACATTGCATGAGTTTTTGCGGCGTGCCCATGGAGCTGAGCATGACGACCGACACATTTGGAGCGACTTCGCGGATAAATTGCAATGCTTCAATCCCGCCGACAATCGGCATGACGATATCCAAAAAGACGGCGTCGGGTTCTTGTTCCAGAACGAGAGTGATTGCCTCTTTGCCGTTGACTGCCTCGACGACTTCACAACCGAGCCGTTCGAGTTCTTCGCGAAGTTTTTTGCGCAACAACCGCGAGTCGTCGGTGATGAGTATTCGCAATTTTTCTTGCTCGTCGGCCGTTGTTTGTTCCATAAAAATCGCCGCCCTTCTATCAATGTGGAATTAACAATTAGGAATTAGGAATGAATTCAAACAAATTTCACATTCCTAATTCCTAATTTCTAATTGCAATTTTGTGGCGGAGAGGGTGGGATTCGAACCCACGGTGCCTTTCGACATCACCGGTTTTCAAGACCGGCTCCTTAAACCGCTCGGACACCTCTCCGAATTGTCGCGATAATAACAAAAAGCCCGCGTAATGTCAAGATTGACGAAATTTAACCTCCTTGCGCGAGAATTCCCCTACCTCTATAGGTGGCGGGCTGAATTGCGCATTGACTTGCAAAATTATTTTTACAAAAATAATTTTGCTCGAAAAGGAAGTAACGCTTGTGTGAGAGGAAATGAGACGTAACCTTCGGCTCAACCTCTATGATCCAAGAAGCTACCGCCTGGCGGTGAGTAGTTCACGGCACGGCAATCGATTTTCTTGTTGCAAGTGAAATAATTTGCCAAACGATAAATCTTAACCGCTCGGTTTGCTTGAGCGGTTTTTGTTTTGTATAATGGCGGAAAAATTTTGGGAGCTGATACTTTGGACTTTGCAAAGCGCATGAACAATTTCGGCGAGGGAGTTTTTGCACGGCTCGCCGCAATGAAACGCAAAAAAATTTCGGCGGGTGAACAAGTTATCGATTTGTCAATCGGCGCACCGAATATTCCGCCGCCCGCGCACGTCATGCAGGTTTTAGCGCAGGAGGCTCTCAAGCCGGAAAATTACGTCTACGCGATAACTGATACGAACGAATTGTTAACCGAGGCGGCCGATTGGTATCGTCGACGTTACGGCGTGGAAATTGACCCCGCTACTGAAGTTTGCTCGCTGTGGGGTTCGCAGGAAGGTTTGTCGCACATTGCCCTGACGTTGATTGACGACGGAGACTTGACGCTCGTGCCCGACCCGTGCTATCCGGTCTTCGCCGACGGGCCGCGACTGGCAGGCTCGGAAATTTTTTTTATGCCGCAGTTGCGCGAGCACAACTACATCATTCAGCTTGACGACATCCCCCGCGACGTGGCGGCGCGTGCAAAGTTTATGGTCGTCTCTTATCCGAACAACCCGACGACGGCCGTTGCTCCCGAAGATTTTTACGAACGGCTGATTCACTTCGCCAAACGCAATGATATCGTCGTCCTGCACGACAACGCTTACAGCGAACTGATTTTTGACGGCAATCGCGGATTCAGTTTCTTGAGTTTTGCCGGCGCGAAGGACGTCGGCGTTGAGTTCAATTCCCTGTCGAAAACTTACGGATTCGCGGGCGCACGTGTCGGCTTTTGCTTGGGCAATCGCGCAATCGTCGAGCACGTCAAGCTTCTGAAAAGCAACATCGACTACGGGTTGTTCCTGCCGATTCAGCGGGCGGCGATTGCGGCTTTACAAAGCCCGCGGGAAGTTATTGATAGGACGCGTGCGGCTTACATTGAACGGCGCGACGCTCTGGTTGACGGACTGTGCGCGGCGGGCTGGCTCATGGACAAGCCGCGGGCGACAATGTTCGTGTGGGCACCTGTCCCGAAGAATTTCGGCACGTCAGAAGAATTCGTCGAAACTTTGCTTGAGCGGTCAAACGTCATGGTGACGCCGGGAGCCGCCTTCGGGCCGAGCGGTGAAGGTTTCGTGCGCATGGCACTCGTCCAAACCGCCGACGTTATGCGACAAGTCGCCGAGCAGGTCAAGTGGACAATCGGTTGCGCAAAATGAATATCGCTGAAATTTTTTTGAGAGACTGGCGCAACATCGCCGAAATAAATTTTTGTCCCGACGAGGCGATAAATATTTTTCTCGGCCGCAACGCCCAGGGCAAGACCAATATTCTTGAGTCGATTAATTTCGCGTCGCTGTTGCGCTCGCGTGCGGGCAGAGAATCCGAGCTGATTCGTTGGGGACAAGACGCCGCGTTTGTCCGAATAAAATTTTTCAAGGCGGGTATCTCGCACGAGCTGGCGATAGAAACTTCCTTCGACCGCCGCCGCCGAATTCGCCTCGACGTCAATCCCATTCGTCCGCGTGAACTCGTCGGCAAACTCAACTCCGTGCTCTTTTCGCCCGAAGATTTATTCATGTTCAAAGGCTCGTCGTCGAAACGCAGAAAATTTTTGGACGCGCAAATTTCGCAAGCGTCGCCGGTGTATTTTATGGACTTGCTGAAATATAATCGGCTCGTCGAATTGCGCAACGCCCTGTTAAAAAGAATTCGTGACGATTCGGCGCGGACGTCGGACTTGGAGCTTTGGGACGAGCAGTTGTCATTCTTCGCCGAAAAAGTTATCGGCATGAGACTGGCCGCCGTCGAAAAGCTCAACGCTTCGGCCAACTTCCTGCAACGACAAATCTCCGCGCAGTCGGAAAATTTATCGATGACTTACGAAATGCGCATGCTTGATTCGCGGGAAAACATTTCGGAAAATTTTCTAAAGCTGTTGCGGGCGCGACGATTAAAAGACGTACAACGCGGCTCGACGAGTTTTGGGCCGCATCTGGACGATTTAAGATTTTTTATCAACAGTCGGGAACTAAAACTTTTCGGCTCGCAGGGACAGTTGCGGACGGTTGCACTCGCGCTGAAGTTGTCCGAATTACAATTCCTTAAATCGGAGACGGGCGAATATACGTTGTTGTTGCTCGAGGACGTGATGAGCGAACTTGACGCCGACCGCCGCGAGCTGTTGCTGGAATTTTTGCGCCGAGAAAAAATTCAGACGCTGATAACCGCCACCGACCGAACGTATTTTCCGTCACGCACTTTAGGAAAATTTTTTCGTGTCGAAGCGGGCACACTCACCGAAGCCGACGACTGACAAAAAAAAATCCTGGCGATTGATAAAATCAAGTTGACCAGGTAAAAAAGATTCCGCGGTTTTGAAATCAGCCGGGCGGCCATGTCATTTTTCTGCCGCCGAGCATGTGAACGTGCAGATGGTGAACACTTTGCCCTCCGTCGTTGCCCGTGTTCAAAACGAGCCGAAAACCGGCCTCGGCAAGACCGAGTTCGGAGGCGAGCTTTGGCACCACGTCAACGAAAATATGCGCGGCAAGTTCTTTGTCCGCCGCCGTGAAATGCGCGACGCTCTGCACGTGTTTTTTCGGAACGATAAGAACGTGCACGGGAGCTTTCGGTGACAGGTCACGGAAGGCAACGACGCTTTCGTCTTGATAGACGACTTGCGCGGGAATTTCTCCGGCCGCAATCTTGCAGAAGATACAATCAGTCATTAAAGATACCTCCAAAAAAATTTATTCTTCGACGGCAACGACATGGCGCACACCGTAATATTGAGCGAGCATCAAATTCAGACAGTAATTGGGATTGTCAAGAATGCCGCCCAGATGGTCTAGATAGATAACCGCGCTCCTGTCGGAGTGAATTTTTTCAAAGCGATGACGCACCGGCAAAGGCGACAGCTCAATCGGATCCAATTCGGCGTTTCGCTGAATGTATCTGACTTGTCGACGCGAAGCATTGAATATGGAAATGTCGACGTAAATTATCGTCACGAAGTAGGCGACCAAAATTGTCGTCAACGCCACGCTCACCCCGTGCAAAAATTTTTTCGGCAGATACAAACTTAAATTGAAGTCTGAACGCTTGAGTTGCAAAATTGCGCTCGTCGCCGCAACCAAAGTGAACACCGTCGACGGCATTGCTATTCGCAGGTTAAAGTCCGGCACGAACAACATTATCGTCGGCACGAGGAAGCCGCCCGCCGCGAACAGTATCATCAAAATTTCCGACGTGTTCAGTTGTCCGGATTTGCGCTTGAAAAAGTACAGGAACATCGGAATCAGAACGATTAAATCTGTCGCGACTATCCGCGAGAAAAATTCCTGCAGGTTCGTAAAAAATATTTCCGCCGTGAAGTGGTAGTTCGGGTGCGTTAAATACAGTCGTGCGAAATTACCCGGCGCGAGTATCATGAACGCGAAGCCAATGCTCAGTCCGATAAGTCCGACGAGCATCCACGGACGGAAAATCCCCTGCGCCTTACACATAACGGTCATCAGCACCGCCAAAAAAATCGTGACAAGTGCGCCCGCCTCATTCGACGCGCCCGCCAACAATCCGAGCACAATCATTATCACGACGTTTAGCGCGGAGTTGCCGGCCTCGTGTGAACGCAACGCTTTGACATACGGCGTGAGGAAGAACAGTTGCACAAACGACATCCACATATAATTGCAAGAGCCGGTCAGCCAAATCATTGTATTGACCGAACAGGCGGCGAACAGATTTAAACTCAAAAATATCCACACGAGCGCGGCACGTGAAATTTTCAGCCACGTGTTTGCCAGATTGATTATCACCAATATCAGCAGCACGAAGACGATTGTGTTGGCGACGTTGAAATACGGCTTGCCTATCCACAGAAAAAATTGCACGATTGAATGCGCGAAAACTCGTCCGCCCCATGTCAGATAGTGCGACCACTGCGATTGAAAGATGTCGCCGAAAGAATTCACGCGCTCGCGGTGTTCAAGTTCGGGCGAACCGATTTGTATGCCGTCCAAATTTCCGCCGTGCTCTCCGTCCCAGATAAATGCGTAACAAAAATCGTCGTAGGCCAGCGGCATCAAACTCCTGCGCACAAAAAAATATCCCGCGAACAGTGCGAACAAAATCATCGAGCGCGAAGAGTTCAGCGTCCGATTTATGTACTGCAAAAAGCTCAAGGCATCACGTCCTTTTCAGCAAGGCAACGGCTTCGGCAAGCGTGGCTCCGATATTTTCGCGGATAACAAGTTCGGCGTCGGCGTCGGCATGCGTGGCGGTCTTGTTAATCAAAATCAAATGGCGGCCGCGGAAGTAGTCGAGCAAACCCGCCGCAGGATATACAATCAAACTCGTGCCGCCGACAATCAGCGTGTCCGCGTCGGCAATGGCTCGAATTGCTCCGGCAATCGTCTCGTTGTCGAGCTGTTCGCCGTAGAGAACGACGTTCGGCTTGACGACCCCGCCGCAGTGCTCGCAGTGAGGAACGGGAATATTTTTCATCACGAATTCGACGTCGTATTTGGCACCGCACTTGACGCAATAACTTCGCCGAATCGAACCGTGCAATTCGTACACGACACGCGAGCCGGCAATTTGATGAAGTCCGTCAATATTCTGCGTGACAACCGCGCTTAAAATATTTCGCCGTTCTAATTCGGCAAGCGCAAGATGCCCCGCATTCGGCTTGGCGTCCAGATAAACGAACCGCTCACGATAGAACGAAAAAAATTCTTCGGTATGATTCACGAAAAATCTATGAGACGCCATTTCCTCCGGCGAAAAAGTTTGGTTGAGTTTCTGATTGTGACACTGCTACTTAAAACATAGACAAAAGTCCATGCTAAGATGTTTTGGATGAATCT
>CAMZDU010000024.1 GCA_947305445.1 uncultured Selenomonadales bacterium | reverse complement strand
GTATTTGCCGGACAGGTTGATTGCGTTTATGAACTCTACAGATTGCCGCGTCGACTTGCAAACGCTGATAAAAAATGTTCGCGGCGATTTGTCCGCGCACGTCGGCGAGGCCGAGCAGTCGGACGATATCACCATGTTTGCGGTAAGATTCAAGCAGTGCAACAAATAACTCATTACGCTACGTCTGCGGCTACGTCAATTAGGAATGAGGAATTTTTTGAGTATTGTTGTTGTCGCCGTTAACAACACACTCCGAATCACAATTCCTAATTCCAAATTCTTAATTGGCGTAGCCGCAATGAGTTGGTTAGTAGGAAAAATTATTCCCTACAAGGAGTTTTATTCATGGACAGATGGAACACGGCAGACACAACGCTATTGTGTGCCGCGCTGTTTTTTTTGGCGGCGGTCGGCATAAAAATCACCTTCCCCGGCAACATCTTCGCCGAAGGATTTTTATTCGTGACGGAGGCGGCACTCGTCGGCGGCATCGCTGACTGGTTCGCGGTGACTGCGCTGTTCAAAAAACCGCTCGGCTTCCCGTTCCATACGGCGATTCTTCCGCGCCGCAGAAAAGATTTTGTCAAGGCGTCGGTGCTCATGGTTCAGCAGGAATTTTTTTCGCGCCGCACGGTTTTTAAAAAGCTCGGCGACTTCAAACTCATGCCGCGTATCGTCGATTACCTTGCGCAAAATTCAACGCGTCGGCTTGTCGTCACGGAACTTTTTAACGTCGTCAAGAAATTTGTCGCCGCGCAAAACAAGGAGACGCGCTCCAAGTCCATTGCCAACGAATTGCGCAGAATTATCCGCGACTTGCCCGCGCAAAATTTGATTAACGACTTCGGCGCACACTTCAAACGCAACGACAAGGATCGCGAAATTTTTGTCAATATAGTTCGTTCCATGCGCCGCGTCGCCGCCAAGCCCGAAACTTGCGACAAATTGCAGACGGTGCTTGAAGAGTACGCTAACGAACGCACCAAAGACATGAGCGGCTTTTCGATTTTGATGGCGGGGCTGGCGCAGATGCTCGACCTAGTGAACTTCGAGGAGGCGGCGCGAATCATGCAAGTTCAACTGCTGAAGCTTTTGGACGAACTTGCCGCCGACACTCAACTTCAACGCCGCACGCTTAACGAATGCCGACTGAAAATTTCTGAACTCAGCGACACGCCCGAATTTAAAGATTTGGTTGAACGAATTCAAATTGACGCCGCAAATGCCGCGCCGCTTGAAGAAGCAATCGAACTTGCGCTGATTCATCTGGAAAGCCAAATTGCAACCGTTGACTTGAACGAGACGCTCGACAAGGCGCAGTCTGCTAAATCGCTCAAGCTCGGAGGAAAAAATCTGGGCGTTCTGCTCGTCAACATTTTCAACGACGAGTACGGCAAGTTGATTCAACTTTTGCAAGAAGACACCGTTGCCCGCTCCGCATTTGAAAAATTTGTCGACGAGCTGACGATGCGCTCCGCCCTTTACGCTCAACCGCTCGTCGGCACCGTTGCCAAGTCCGCGCTCGACCGACTGACCGAAGAGCAACTCAACAATCTCGTCTACGACAAAGCCGAGCAAGATTTTATTTGGATTCGCCTCAACGGTTCAATCGTCGGTAGCGTCGTCGGCCTGGCAATTTTCGTGCTGATAAAAGTTGCGGGCTTGAGCATTTGAAAATTGATTGGGAATTAGTGCGGGAACAAAGTAATTAGGAATTTGGAATGAAAAAATTCTCATCAGCTATAGGCTATCGGCTAAATTGGAGGCGTCGGCGTTGAAGATTGCGTTTTTTGATTCGGGAATCGGCGGCTTGTCAGTCTTGCACCACGCAATGAAAATTTTGCCGCAGGAAGAATTTATCTTCTTCGCGGACGAGGACAACGTCCCCTACGGCACAAAATCGCCGGAAGAAGTCCTGCGCTTTGTCGACGCGGCGTTTAAATTTTTGGTCGAGCAAAATGTTTCGGCAATCGTTGTGGCGTGCAACACGGCAACATCGGTGGCGGTCAGAAAGATGCGCGAAAAATATTCGTTGCCGATAATCGGTATGGAACCCGCGCTCAAAGTCGCGCTCGACCTGTTTCCCGACCGAAAAGTTTTGGTCGCGGCAACGGCAATCACAATCACCGGCGAAAAAATTCGGCGGCTGATTGCTCGATTGCACGCGGAAAATTTAGCCGAGCTTAGAGCCTTGCCAAATCTTGTGAATTTTGCGGAGAGGCAAGAATTTGCTTCGGCGGCGGTTGAAAATTATTTGCGCGAAGAGCTGACCGTTTACGATTGGAAAAATTTTTCGTCGCTCGTCTTGGGTTGTACGCACTTCAATTATTTTAAAGATACGTTCAAAAAAATTTTGCCGCCGCACGTAAAAATACTCGACGGGAACGCCGGCACCGTCAACGAACTCATCAGACGCACGAAATTGCAACCGACCCCGCAAGCCGCTAACCGCCAACAATTAACCGCTTACTACTCGTACCGGCGCGTGACTGACGCTGAAGAAATTGCTCGGCTGGAAAAATTTTTGCGGCGGCTCGACGAAATGTACATGCTCTGAAAAATTTCGCGTCATGCTCAAATCATTCCCAAAAAACGGAGGATTTACAATGAAAATTCAACAGGCGTTCGCTCGCGACAAGGCGTTTATTCCGTTCATAACGTGCGGCGACCCGGATTTGGAGACGACGGCCGCCGTTGTTCGAGCCGCCGTTGCGAACGGTGCCGACCTCGTCGAGTTGGGCATACCGTTTTCCGACCCGACTGCCGAAGGCGTCGTCATACAGGCGGCAAATTTGCGAGCACTGCAAGGCGGCGTCACGACCGACAAAATTTTTGACATGGTGCGCGACCTTCGCCGCGACGTGACAGTTCCCATGGTTTTTATGACATATGCCAACGTCGTCTTCAGCTATGATGCGGAGAAATTTATTTCAACGTGCGCACAAATCGGCATTGACGGATTGATTTTGCCTGACTTGCCGTTCGAGGAGAAGGACGAATTTTTGCCGCTGTGTCACAAATACGGCGTCGCCTTAATCTCGCTGATTGCGCCGACTTCGGAGAATCGAATTGCCATGATTGCCCGCGAGGCGGAAGGTTTCGTCTACATCGTGTCAAGTCTGGGCGTCACGGGCGTGCGCAGTGAAATTAAAACCGATTTGACGAGTATCGTCGCGGCGGTCAGAGCAAATACAAAAATTCCGTGTGCTGTCGGATTTGGCATCTCGACGCCCGCGCAAGCTCGACAAATGGCGGCTCTGTCCGACGGCGCGATTGTCGGCTCGGCGATTATTAAACTGCTTGCCAAGCACGGCAAGGCGGCTCCCAAATTTGTCGGCGAATACGTTCGCGAGATGAAAACTGCTGTAAGCTCTCCTAAAACCTGAAACGGAGGTGTCGTCATGAAAAAAATTTTTGCGTTGCTGATGATTTGTGCGCTCATCTTGGTGACGGGTTGCGGCAACGATAATACTGCCGACCCGGCCAAAAACTCGACCAACAAGCTTGTAATCTACACGTCCATGAAAGAATCACTTATCGGCGGTATTGTCGAGGGATTCAAGGCGAAGTACCCCGAAATTGAAGTCGATTGGCAATCAGCCGGCGCGGGCAAGATTATGGCCAAACTAGAAGCCGAACGCCAGAGCGGTCACTTGATGGCCGACATTATCTGGACGAGCGAAGTGCCCGACTTCTACCAGATGAAGAGCGACGGCTTGCTTGAACAGTATCAACCCGCAGGCTTTGACGAGTTGCTGAATCCTTTCGACGATTACGACGGCTCCTTCACCGCCGCCAGACTCGGCACGCTCGGTATCGTCGTCAACATCAACAAAGTCACGACCGATCCGGCCGGTTGGGAGACGATTGCCACTGATCCGCTGTACAAAGATTCGTTCGGCATAGCTGACCCCGCGCTCTCCGGCACGGCGTTTATGAGTATCGCGCTCCTAGACAAGCAATTCGGTTGGGATTATATCATTCGTCTGCACGACAACGGCGCGATTAAAAGCAAAGGCTCCGGTCGCGTGGTGGACGACACTGCCGACGGCGTGCTCAACGCTTGCCTAGGCGTCGACTACATTACCGCCGGCAAAATCGACAAGGGCGCACCGCTCCGCATGATTTATCCTCACGAATTGCTTATGGTTCCAAGCCCCGTGGCCATCTTCAAGGACGCCGACCATAAGGACAACGCAAAAAAATTCGTCGACTATCTTATGACGCAAGAAGCGCAACAGAAAGTCGCCGACGCCGGCACAGTGCCCGTCCGCCGCGATGTGACCATGCCCGAACACTACAACTTGCCCGAACCTGAAGACGCCCTGGCCAACGGCATCAAAGTCAATTACTCCGACGTGCTTGCCAACAAAGATGAACTTATCAAAAAATTTTCCAATCTGTTCAAGTGAGTTGCGCGACCCGCGCTCAAAAAATTTTTCCGCCCTACCTCCGACTGCATGAGCCTTAAAACGACGAGCTTAAAAAATTTGTCTGCGGAGGTATGACGGCGTGAAAGTTTTAATCCTGTCGGCGTCAATCGGTTCCGGCCACACGAAAGCCGCCGAAGCTCTGCAAAAAATTTTCGGCGACGCGCAAGTTGTCGACTTCATGGCGCGGGACGTGTCACTGCTGAATTGGCTGACGAAAAAAATTTATCTGGCCGCGCTGAGATTTATTCCCGACCTGTACGACAGAATTTACAAATTCGCGGACGGACGACGCGTGGGCGTGTCGGCCAGGTTCTTGAGTTCCGCGCTGATGTATTTGCCGTTCACCCGTTTGCTGAAAAAATTTCGTCCGGACGTCGTGGTTTGCACGCACCCGTTTCCCGAAGCTGCCGCATCGTTGTGGAAGTTCCTGCACGCCAAGAGCGCGAAAAAATTTTTGTTGGCGGCGGTGCTTACGGATTACTCGTTGCACGAAATTTGGATCTACGGCGAAGTTGACGCGTATTTCGTGGCGACAGAGGAGATGGCCGGCGAACTGGTGGCGCACTGTCGAACGGGACAAAAAATTTTCGCAACGGGCATACCAATCGGCGCACAGTTTCAATCGCTCGAACGACTTCACGACGCGACTTGCACGACGATTTTAATTATGGGCGGCGGACTCGGTCTCGGCTCAATCGAAGAAACTTTATCGGAGCTTGACAAAATTTCCATGCCGCTGAAAATTGTGGTCGTCGCCGGTCAGAACGAAAAACTTTTGACGCGATTGAAGAGACTTCGCGAAAAAATTTCTCATCCCGTCGAAGTGCTCGGCTATGTCGCGGACGTGCACAGGCTCATGGCGGCGGCCGATTTGCTGATTACCAAGCCGGGCGCACTGACGATGACTGAAGCGTTTGCGGCGGGTCTACCACTTGTCTTGCATGCGCCCATACCCGGCCCCGAAGCACTAAACGCGGCTTATGCAGTCAGCCACGGCGCGGCCATTGAAGTCGGCGAAAAAAAAATTTCGGCGGTCGTCGCGAAGCTGTTAAACAATCCGACACTCCTCGACGAAATGCGACGTTGTACAAAGAAAATTTCGCGCCCGCTTGCCGCAACCGAAATTGTCCGCAAATTGAAAATCGGCTCCGCCATGTGACGAAGCCGATTTTTTGTGTCGGTTAGAAATTATTTGCGGCTTTTGAAATCCTCGTCGAGGTCTTCGCGCCAAGAATCGTCGTCGGCAACAGCACCTTCGGCAACAGCACCTTCGGAATCGAGGGCAGAAGAAGTTCTGGCGGGTGCTCGCCGCATTTTCATGGCGAAATTAGCAATGGCTCCGAAGACGTGAGCGGTGCCCGTGCTGTCAGCGTGATAGTTGACGGCGCGGCGGGCGTCAATGCCGATGTTGCCGGCAACCTCCACGGCGTCAATGTTCGCGCCAAGGAAGATGAATTCCCAGCCGAGTTCCTTTTGCTGTTCGACGAGCCGTTTGATGTCGGCGTAACTGAATTTTTGACTGGCGTTTTCTAGCCCGTCGGTTGTTATGACGAACAGAGTTTTTTGCGGACGATCCTCCTCGCGGGCGTACTTGTGAATATTTTTGATGTGCTTGACGGCGTCGCCGACTGCGTCGAGCAGAGCAGTCGTTCCGCGAACCTGATAATCGTCTGCGGTGAGCGGTTTGACTTCTTCGAGCGGCACGCGGTCGTGCAAAACTTTCGACTCGTGGTCAAACAAAATCGTCGAGACAACCGCGTTGCCTTCGGTTTCGGCCTGTTGCTTTTTTAACATGGCGTTAAAGCCGCCGATAGTGTCGCTCTCCAAGCCGCCCATTGAGCCGGAGCGATCGAGTATAAAAACAATCTCGGTAAGGTTACTCATGGTGCTAAACCGTTACTGAAAACTTATAAAAAGTTTTATTCCTGCTTCGTCGAGTTCGCTTTCGCTAAAAAAACTACTCGCGTTTGCCTTAACTCTCCACAGGCGTAAATTCCCCGCTAACGAACGGGTACATATTGCAAGCGTCACAGTGGTGACTGACTTGCAATACCAGCAACATTATGTCCTTTCGTAATATTTAGCAAAAGTTTAACTGTTCAATTCAAATTCTGTCATCGCCAGGTTTGTGCGGGCAATGGTGGTAACTCCATCGTCGATTTAACGACTGCAACGACGACTTACGAACTACCATTGAAGCACCGACCTCATCACCGGATAAGGCGTTAAACGCTATCACTCGCTTTCAACCGTATAACTTTTCTGTAGCTGTCAGAAATTTTTTTTATTATAAAACCGCCGTAGCTTTTTGTCGAGTGAATGCCGCGACGGATTTTTTTATTGGACAACGCCGGAGCAAGTTGTTAAACTGGCCGTGAAAATTTTTTCGGAGGTGAAAACTTGAGCGACAAAACATTGACACCGATGATGGAACAGTATCACGCGCAGAAAGCTCAGCATCCGAACGAGTTGCTCTTCTTTCGGCTCGGTGATTTTTTTGAGATGTTTAACGACGACGCGCAGACCGCTTCGCGTGAACTCGGCTTGACGCTGACTCATCGTCAACAAGTGCCCATGTGCGGTGTCCCCGCCCATGCCGTCGAAGGTTATCTGCAAAAACTCGTCGCCAAGGGATATCGCGTGGCTGTCGTCGACCAAATCGGCGACCCGAAGGCGAAGGGCTTGACCGAACGTGCGCTGACAAAAATTGTTACGCCCGGCACGATTCTGACTGAAGACGCGCTCACGAATGTCGGCAACAATTATCTGCTGTTGATTTTGGAAGGCGACGCAGAAATTTCTATGGCGGGCGCGGACATTTCCACGGGCGAAATTTTTTACGCGCTCTATGACGGCGGCGACCGCGAGCAAAATCTTTTCGACGAGCTGTATCGTTTGAACCCGCACGAAATTTTGATTGTGGACGAGCCGACTTTTTTTAAGCGGCTGAAAAATTTCGTCGACGCAAAATTAGACGGTTGCACTTTTACGACGACAAACACCGCACAAAATTCCGATGAAAATTTTTTGGCGCAACACTTCGCCGAAGAGGATTTGCCCGTTTCGGAGCTGGCGGCTACGGCTGTAGAAAATCTCCTGCGATACATTCACGCGACCGTTCGCACGGACTTGAAGCACCTGTCGAAACTCACGCGCCTGGATTCGGGCAGTCATTTGATTTTAGACGCGACCGCACTCCGAAATTTGGAAGTCGTCAAAAATTTGCGCGACGGCTCGAAAAAAGATACGCTCTTTGCCGTGCTCGACTGCACGAAGACTGCGCTCGGCAATCGCTTGCTCCGCCGCTGGCTGGAAAGTCCGCTCGTCGACGTCACCGCGATTAATCGTCGGCTCGACGCCGTGGAAGAGCTGTTTAAAAATTTCACGACGCGCAGAAATTTACGCGAGACTTTGCGCGACATTCACGACTTCGAGCGGCTGATGACAAAAATCGAAGTCGGCTCGGCGAATGCCCGCGACTTGACCGCGCTGAAAATTTCCATGCGTGCTTTGCCGAAGATTGCGGAAATTTTGTGCGACGTGACCGGCGATATTTTATCCGCCTGCCGCGACGGGCTTGGCGACTTCAGCGACGAAGCCGACCTCATCGACGCCGCAATAAGCGAGAACGCGCCGCCCTCCGTGCGCGACGGCGGAATTATTAACGGCGGCTACAGCGAGGAGCTTGACGAATTGCGCCGCATTTCGCTCGACAGCCGCGCTTTTCTGCAGGAGTTCGAGGAGCGCGAAAAAACTCGGACGGGAATTCGTGCACTTAAGGTCGGCTACAATCGCGTCTTCGGCTACTACATTGAAGTTCGTCACAGCGGCGCGAGTAAAATTCCTGCAAACTATACGCGCAAGCAGACACTCGTCAACGCCGAACGCTACATCACTCCGGAGCTGAAAGACTTCGAGACAAAAATCCTCGGCGCACAAGAACGCATCGTCAATCTAGAATACAATCTTTTCTGCGACGTGCGCGACCGAATAAAAAATCGTCTGCCGCAGATTCAGGACACGGCCAAACGCGTCGCGCTGATTGATGTTGTCGCTTCAATGGCGGAGGCCGCGCACGTCAACAACTACACGCGTCCCGATTTGAACATAAACGGCGCGATTGAGATTCGTGACGGCCGTCACCCGCTCGTCGAAAAAATTTTGTCGGGCAGTCTCTTCGTGCCCAACGACACGAGCCTTGCGCCCAATCGCTGTTCACTGATGATTATCACCGGCCCGAACATGGCCGGCAAGTCGACGTACATGCGGCAAGTTGCACTGCTCACGTTGATGACGCAGGCTGGCAGTTTCATTCCGGCGACAAGCGCGAACATTTGCCCCGTCGACAGAATTTTTACGCGCATCGGAGCCGGCGACGACATTTCCGGCGGGCAATCGACGTTCATGGTTGAGATGAACGAAGTTGCGCAAATTTTGAAGTACGCCACAAACCGCAGTTTGATTGTCCTCGACGAGGTCGGGCGCGGAACTTCGACTTTCGACGGCATGAGCATTGCCCGCGCCGTTATCGAATACATTGATAAAAAAATTCGCGCCAAAACTCTCTTCGCCACACACTATCACGAGCTGACAGATTTGGCGGAGACTTCGGCGCGGATAGAAAATTTTTCCGTGGCCGTCAAGGAACGCGGCAACGAAGTAATTTTCTTGCGGCGAATCAAAATCGGCGGCGCGGATAAATCTTACGGCATACAAGTCGCCAAACTCGCGGGCTTGCCAAAATCGGTGATGAAACGTTCCGAAGAAATTTTGCGCTCAATGGAGACCGATAAGCCCGTGCGTCCCATAGCCGACAAAAAATCTTGCGCGTCTCCAAGTTTATTCATGGCGCAGGGTTTGAAAGATTTGCTCGCGCTGGACGTGCCGAGCTTGACGCCGATTGAGGCTATGACCAAACTTTACGAACTGCAACAGCAGACGCGAAAGGAACTCGGATTGTGAACTACTCCCGCCTGTAGAGGCGGGAGCTTCCTGAATCAACGAGGTTGCGTCTTATTTCCTCTCATACAGG
>CAMZDU010000023.1 GCA_947305445.1 uncultured Selenomonadales bacterium | reverse complement strand
GGTCGACCGCGGCGACACGGTGATAATAATCGAACACAACCTTGACGTGATAAAGTGCGCTGATTACATAATCGACTTGGGTCCCGACGGCGGCGATAAGGGCGGCGAAGTCGTCGCTTGCGGCACGCCCGAAGAAGTTGCCCGCGTCGAAAATTCTTACACCGGACAAGCACTGCGGCAATTAGGGATTAGAAATGATTCAGTTGCGAATCACAATTCTTGATTAAATTGATTGAGCTTTGCCAACAAAAAAGCCCGATAAACTTATCGGGCTTTTGCTTTTGTTTGATATGAAACTCGCTGGCGCGAATCAGAATTGCGGCCGCCCGGGGCGGTGCTTGCCGAAGCAATCCCTGCAGTAAACGGGACGGTCGTTTCTTGGCTCGAACGGGACTTCTGTTTCCTTGCCACAGTCGGCACAAATCACGGTAAACATTTGGCGTTGCTCTCCGCCGTCACGGTTGCGTCTGCGTTTGTCACGACAGTCGCGGCAACGTACGGGCTCATTCTCGAAGCCGCGTTCCTTGTAGAATTCCTGCTCACCCGCGCTGAAGATGAATTCCTTGCCGCATTCCTTGCATACGAGTGTTTTGTCTTCAAAAGCCATTACAAAAAATCTCCTTACAACACAAAAAATTCTTGCGCTCGACAGGGGACTTGCCCGCAATCGATACGCGGGAATTATATCACGCTTTATAAAAAATGCAAGACGCTTATTAACGTCTCACACTAAACAGAAACCGACTGCGCCTGTTGCAATTAGGAATGTTTTAAGTTGTGTTATTATCGCCGTCAACAACACACTCCGAATCCTAATTCCTAATTGCCGTAGCCGAAATCGATTGTCGTCAACAGCTCCGAAAACTTTTGCTCCAGCAGACGACAATATTTCATCGGGTCGAGCGCGTCCGATTGCAGGAACATGTTGCGCAAATTTTTATGCAAAAGGTCAAGCGTTTCCGTATCGTTGGCAAGAGCAACGGCGGTGTCAATGTAAGCCTCCACCGAATCAACGGACAGTTCGCCGAGACCGACACTTGCCAGAATGCTTTTGCCAAAACGCGTGCTGTGACGTTCGCCGTATAGGTTCACGACGGGTACGCCCATATACAGCGCGTCAAGCGTGGTCGCGCCGCCGACATAAGGATACGCGTCCAAAATTATATCAACTTGACTTATCGCGCCGAAATAATCTTGCACGGCGGGACGAATTGTCACGCGCTCCATGTCACAGCCGAAAGCTTTAAGTCGGCCGTAAAGCTCGTCGACGACACGATTGCTGATAAATTCCTGCGCACGCATTAAAATTTTGGCACTCGGCACGCGGCGCAAAATCTCCGCCCAAACGGCAAGCAGGTCGTCGTTAATCTTCATGTAGCGGCAAATCGTCCCGAAGGTCACGTAACCGTTTTTACTGCAGGGCGCACCCGAAGGCGTCGGCAAATTTTCGCGGCGGGCATAAGAGAATTGCGCCGGCATGTATAAAAATTTCTCGCTGAAAAAATTTTCGTGCTCGCCAGGCGGATCAAGCACCTCGTCAGTGATGATATAGTCAATCGCGTCAAGCCCCGTCGTCGACATGTAACCGATGCCGAAAATTTGCACGGGCGCAGGTTTATAGGCCAGCGCGAGCAATGCGTTGTAACCCGTGTGCCCGGCCAAATCAACAGCAATGTCAATTTCGTCGGCATGAATTTTTTTCGCAAGCTCCGCGTCCGTCAAGTGTCGCACGTCAACAAAATGCTCCACCGCCCTTTTAAAAAGTTCCGTGAATTCGTCGTTGTCGCGATTGCGACTGTAGCAAGTGATTTCAAATTTCGAGCGGTCGTGACAACTTACAAAGCCGAAGACAATCGCGAAGGTAGCATGCTTTCGGAAGTCGCCGGAGATGTAGCCGACTTTAATCCGTTTGTGCCGCTTGTGGTATGTCGTGAAGCGTTTGACGTCCGCGAAAAAATTTTGATAATCAAAATGCGGCGCGGAAAGTTCTGCGCTCGACAGATACAAGAAGTGCAACGATATCAGCCAGCCGTCGTAAATTTCAACACGCCGAACAAATTCCGGAGCAAGCTCGAATGCACGAGCGTAATGCTCCGTCGATTCAACATGATGCCCCGTGTATTGCGCGAACTTGGCAAGCTTTGCATGACATTCCGAACGAAACTCCTCGCCGTAATTTTTGGCCGCACCGTCCGCCGAGTAAATGTAATCAACCGCCGCACGCATCGTTTCATACGCGCCGATGTTGTCGTTGAGGTTGAAGCGTCTGTCGGCAATGGCAGTCAAAATTTTTGCGTCGCGTTTGGAAGAGACCTTCGCGGCAAGCTCGCCGAAATAAATCGTGCGCTTGAAGTCGACGCGATTAAGTTTGCTTTCGCCGCGCTCGTCTTCAAGTGGAATGTAAGACATTGCCCGCTTGTAATATTCTTCGGCAAGAGTTTCGGTAATCGGCTCGACTTCCTGCGGAAAATCCGGCAGAGGCTCGCCGCTTATCCACGCGCCAAAAATTTTTTCGTAAGCCGATTCAATCTCGCCCATATAAATTGCGTCGTTCATGACGGGAGATTCTTCCATACGCCGCCGAATCGTCAAATGATATTCGCGCAAACGTTCGCGATCATTTGCAAGCTCGACGGCTTTTTTGACGTATTCGTCTGCGGTGAAGGCGCACAACTCGCCTAAGCCCATGTTCATGAGCAGTGAGTAGCCGAAGCGCGAATTGTGCCGCTCGCCGACCAAAGTTATCACGGGCACGCCCATATACAGCGCGTCGCAGGTCGTGCCGCCGCCAGGATATGGGAACGTGTCAAGCGCAATGTCCGCCCGCTCGTAACAGGTAGCGTAGTTTACTTCAAACGGTTCGCAGTCCACGCGGTCAAGATCAATTCCCGCCGCTTTTAGCCGTTCGCGAATAAAATCGCCGCCACAGTTTTTGTTGAACACTCTGCCTTTGAGGTACAGCCGCGACGATGGCACGCCGTCCAAAATCCGCGACCAAAGCTTGAGCATCTCGTCGGTCACCTTGCCGAAGTCGTTAAAACTCACGAAGGTGACATAACCGTTAACACTGCAGGGCGCGGGCGTGATGTGATAGGCCAAATCGTGCCAGACGTAGCAGAAGTGACTGTGTTGCAGCCGCAAAATTTTCTCCGTGAAAAATTTTTCGTTGAGGCCTTCGGGGTCGGTGAACTTGTCGGCAATGAAATAATCAATCGCGTCAAGCCCGGTCGTGTCGAAATAACCGATGCCGCTGATTTGAATCGGCGCGGGCTTATAAGCCATGACTTCCAGCGAATTATTGGCAGTGTGTCCCGCCAAGTCAACGAGTATGTCAATTTCGTCCGCAATAATCTGCTCGGCAACGTCGCGGGAATTTTTATCGGAAATGTTGCGGAAGCCGTCGACGTTCGCCGCAAATTGCTCGGTAACATTGTCGGAAACATTGTTAGCGTAAACGAACACCTCAAAGCGCGTCTTGTCAAAGCTCGTAAAAAAGTGCGCGCTGAAAAACGCAACTACATGAAATCGCACGTCCGGCGAAATGTAGCCGACGCGAATTTTTTTGTGGCGAGCATGACGTTTGCGGTTGTGAGTGAAGCGCGGAATATGTTCGAGCAGTTTGGCGAAGTTGCACGTCTCGGCAAAAATTTTTTCGCGGGTGACGTTCAAGTCGTGCAGATTGAAAAGATAATTGTTGTACTCCTCGCGCCGAATATTGTCCGCCTGCGCGAGCTGCGGAGAATTTTTCAGCGCGGTCAAGTCGAGTTTGGCGTTGTGCTCATAATGTTCGACAGCTTTTTTTATGTTGCCGATAAAACGATACGCTTGCCCCAGAACGTTGCGAATCGTCATCATCGTAACAAAATCGCCGTCATCTTGCGCCAAAGCCTGCTCGGCAAATTTTATCGCGTCGAGCATATTTTCTTTAAGGAAACACAATCGCGAGCGCAACATCAATCTGCAAGACGACGGCGGAAATTTTTCCGTCAAATAATTGACGACAGAGTCTGCCGCGTCCTCAAGTTTGTAATCGATATAAACCATTGCGACGCGTTCGAGCGGTTCGGGTTCGTCGGGATTGAGGGCGAAAATTTTTTCTGCAAGCCATAAACTTTTTTCTCTGTCGTTAAAAATTTCAACGCTTTGAATCAGCGCGTTGAGAAACGTAAAAACTTCGCGGCGTTTCTCTTCCGGCGTGAGTGAAATTTTTTCGCGCCATTGTTGCGTTATTCGAGTTCCCCGCATCGTGCGGAGCGTGAGCAAATTTGTCGGCACGCTCGGCAAAAGGCTTTCGCCGACAAAAATTTGCTCGTATACCTTGCCGACAAAATGTACGTCCGCAGAATTTTTGAACAGCCGCAACTCGCAAACTTCGCCCGAAATTTTATCGGCGTCGTTCGCGTCCGCGGTGACGATATTCACGGCAAGCGCATCAAAATTTTTTTCGCGTGCAAATTTTACGGCGGCTTGCAAATTTTTCGCCGTATCGTTTACAAAAAATTCGTCGGCCTCAAGAAAAATAATCCAGTTGCCCGTTGCCGCACGTAGCGCAACATTTCGCGGCGCGGAAAAATCTTCTTTACAAGGCTCATGAAAAATTTTCGCGCCAAACTTTTCGGCTACGGAAACAGTCTCGTCAGTCGAGCCGATGTCGACAACAATAATTTCGTCGACAAACTTTATCAAACTCTCCAGCGAACGACGCAAATCCTGCGCAACGTCCTTAACAACGTAACACGCGGAAATTTTCGGTCTGACGGATTTTTTTAATTTGCGTTTGGTCAAAATGTTCACGCTCCAAATCGGTAATGTTGCAATTAGGAATTGTTTGAGTTGTGGTGTCAACCGTATCATTCCTAATTATTTTTTTCCTCACAATGCGTTAATTATTTTTCGACGGCATGAGCACGATGTTGACGGGCAAGTTGCTTGCGCCCGGCGGTGAATACTCGAAACTGACCTGCCCGCGATAACTGCCCAGCTCGCTAAGCTCCGTTCCCTCGGTCATCAGCGAAATGCCGGCCTCACGAGCTTGGGCAACGGTTTGATTTTCCGGCGGCATCCTGTCGCCGAAGTAAAGTTTATGATTCGGCGTTTGAATCACGCCCGAAGTCGAACCGTACTTGTAGCGAAGTGCGCCCGCGTAGTGCCCGCCGAGCGGACTCAAGCAAAAACGCGTCATAAATTTCACGTTGAAGTTGAGAGTATAATTTATGCCGTAGTTGCCGTAGTTTATGACTTCTGAACCGTCGGTGGCGTCTATGCCGCGCTTGAACAGGTCGTTGACGTTGTCGCCGATTAAAATGTAGCCAAGACCGTCGCGCTCCCAATCATACGGCCGCTTAAGTGTCAGCGTGCGATTCATCTGCTTGAACGTGCCGCGCAATCGATTGGCGTCCTTGGGCAAAATTTCGGCGTGCTCCAAAAATTGCAACGGGTCGGCGTGTTCGGGATACATCATAAGAAAAATTTTGACGGGCGCGGTTGCAATTAAATCGCATACACCGTGAATCAACTGCCCCGGCCTCAAAAGAAAATAATTGTCCTGCGGCTGATAAACAACCCGCTCGTAACGATTCAACTCGATGCGGTCGGTGAAGTCGCCTTCCATGTACATAGTTTGAGTTATCTTGCCAACGCTGAAAAAATTTCTGTTCGGCGCACTCAACCCGCCGCGGGTAATCTCAATGACGTTGCGACGATTCGTCGTGTTCTCGAAGATTACCGCAAAACGTTTGCGCACTCCGGTATCGTTCAGATGATAGAACAAAATCCGCGCCTCGCCGACGACTGTGTCGGTGTAAAGAATTCCATTGCGGCGAACGTATTCGGGACTGTCGGAAAAAATCAGCGTGCCGCCCGAATCACGCGACCAGACGTCGAGCTTGTGCATCACTGTCGACGGAAAATTTTTGTTTGAAGCGGACGCGTCTGACATAAACGCACCGAGGGAAGTTACTGCCGCCAAAATTGCTGTAAAAATTTTTTTGACAAAGTTCATCGAAATCTCCTCGAAAATTTTTCGTCGATTATATCACGCGGCAAATTAAAGCACAAAAATTTTTCTTGACAACGTGCGACGTGCAGGGTTATAATCGCGTGCGTTGGGGACGTAGCTCAGCTGGGAGAGCATCAGGTTCGCAATCTGGGGGTCAAGGGTTCGAATCCCTCCGTCTCCACCAACACAGAAATTTTCAGGCGGGAGTTTGCAACTTCCGCCTTTTGCGTTGTTCGGAGGAATTATGACAAATTTAAATCTGCCGCAAATAATTTTCAGCAAGATTGTTCGCGCCGTGGTGGAGTTTGAATTGATTGACGACGACGACAAAATTTTAATCGGCGTCTCCGGCGGCAAGGACAGTTTGCTTCTGACATACGCGCTGGCCTGTTTAAAACAACGCACACAAAAAAATTTCTCTCTCGCCGCGCTGACAATCGACCCGCGTTTTAACGACGACTTCAGCGAAAAAATTTCCCGCGTCAAAAAATTTTGCAACGAGCTGGGCATTGCTCACGAAGTTCACGTCGTTGACATTGCCGCGCTGATTCGCGAGCAAAAAAATAAAAGTCCGTGTTACACCTGCGCCTACTTCCGCCGCGCCGCTGTCAATCGTCGTGCCGTCGAATTGGGCGCGAACAAAGTCGCCTATGCCCACCACCTGGACGACGCAGTCGAAACTTTTTTTATGAGTTTGTTGTCGAGCGGACAGTTGACGACGTTTCAGCCCAAAACTTTTCTCGACCGTACGTCCGTCACGGTGATTCGGCCGCTCGTTTATTTGCGCGAGTCGGAGATAACAGATTTTGCGGCGGAGCGCGGTCTCGACGTGATGAAGTCGCCGTGCCCGTTCGACGGCTTAACGAATCGTCAGCGGATAAAAAATTTAATCGTCGAGCTTGAAAAAATTTTTCCCGACCTGTTCAGCCATTTGGCGGCGGCCATGCGAAAAAATTCCGTCGGCGAGCTGTGGGACGCGCCCAAAACTCGCGAACAGATGCGCACGGCTTACTTCGCACTGAAAAATTTTTCGTAACAAATCAGAGCACTCGCATTCTCGCCGCACACTTTTTTCGCGCTGACAAGTTATTGCACGAAAAAAATTTTTCCTTTACAATGGCGGCAGAAATTTGCGAAGGGAGAAATTTTTATGTTGTACACTCTTCAAAACGACATCCTCAAAATCGCGGTGGCGGAACACGGCGCGGAGCTTAAGGCATTGACCGAACTGGCCGACGGCACGGAATATCTTTTCGACGGAGATCCGACGTGGTGGAAATATTCTTCGCCGATTCTCTTCCCGATTGTTGGCAAGCTCGTCAACAACAAGTATCGCGTCGACGGCGTGGAATACACGTTGCCGGGGCACGGCTTCGGCCGCACGAGTGATTTTTGGCTCGTTGACGCATCGTCCAATTCGATTACATTTGCTCTCGAATCCAACGCCGCAACTCTCGCCATCTATCCTTACCGCTACCGGCAAGGAAGTCAAATTCATCTGGAAGGTTATCAACGTCGACAACAAACCGATTTATTTTTCAATCGGTGCGCACCCCGCAATTCGTTGTCCGATTTCCTACCGCGAAAATTTTGACGACTGCTATCTGAAATTCAATCGCGAGGAAAAATCTTCGCGCATTGCACTTCTGCCGAGCGGTCCGTTGTCGCACGAGAGAATCCCCACGCTTGACGGCACCGAACTTGATTTGAATTACGAACTGTTCAAAGGCGACGCGCTTGTCTTCGACGATTTGAAGTCCGACGAAATCACGGTCTGTTCACGCAAGAGCAAAAAGACGTTGACTGTCCGCGCCAAAGATTTTCCGTACTGGGGCATTTGGACGCCCGACCGAGGTGGCGCGCCGTTTATCTGCATCGAACCCTGGCACGGACATGCCGATTACGAAGACTTCACCGGCGAACTTAAAGACAAGGAAGGCATTCGTCGTCTTGACGTCGGTGAAACTTTCAACACGCAAATGTCATTCATCATCGGCTAAAAATTTTTTATCGAACATAAAAAAATCCCCGTCACTCACAGCGAGCGGCAGGGAAATTTTTTTTTGTCGGAACGTTTATTTCATGGCGCGAAGAATTTTTTCCGCGACGCCGTGCATTTTGTCGAGAGAGGTCGAGCAGGCCGCGACACGAATTCCCAACTTCAGCGGCACGGCAAAAATTAAATCGTCGTGAAGTTTTTTACAGACGGCGGCAGGTTCGGCAGCGGGCACCGCAATAAAAAATCCGCCCTTGTACGGCACGATACGCAATCCGCAAGCCTTGGCCTCCGCGACGAAAACATCAGCGCGACGTTTAACCATATCGTAAAGTTTCGTGCGCTCGGCCTCATAAATCGGCAAAAGTTCTTTGTTCGCGGCAAGCTTGACAAGCAGAGCTTGAGCACCGCGATTGACATTCGACCAGGCGGCGCGGCTTGAGTACTTGCCAACATTTTTGAACTCTTCAATAATTGTCTCAATCGGCGACACTCCGATAAGTGCGCCCGTCCGTTGCCCGTAAAAGGTGAAACTCTTCGACATGCTGAAAGCAATCATCACGAAGAGATTTCCGGGCAGGTCGGAAAATTTTTTCATGAAAGCTCGCGTGGAATTTTTCTCGCCCGCAAAGTCAATGTAAGCGATGTCGACAAGCAACGAAATTTTTTTGCCGGCAGAAATTTGCGCCTTGAGCACGTTGAGGACTTGCTCCCATTCGTCGGAGCCGAGCGCGTAACCTGTCGGATTGTGCGCGGGCGTGTTGAGTATCACGAGCAGAGATTTTTGTTTTTTGAGGAGCGCGTCCACTTTGACGGCAAAATCTGCGATGTTGAAGTTTAACGCGTCGTCGAAAAGTTTAAACGTCTCCAAACGTTTGCCGGTCTCCACGCAGATAACATTGTAAGTTCCCCAGCACCAATCGGACGTTAAAACCGCGTCGCCGCGTTCAGCATAGTTGGCGATGGCGTGGTGAATCGCACCTGTTCCGCCGGCCGTGGCCACTGCTCCGAAATACGCGTTCGGCTTGTTGTCGGCGAAAGTCAAATCAATCACGGCGTCCAAGTATTCGGGCAGACCGCTTATCGGCGCGTAGGAAACCAGCTCAGAAAAATCCATGTTGCGGAAAATTTTTTCAACGGTCGGCAACGTGGCAAGCTTGCCGTTCTCGTCGAGCACAACGCCGATTGTCGCATTGGTGACGGCGTCCGCCCCGTGAAGTTTTATCGCCTCGTTGCAGGCCTGGTTCGCATCAAAGATTGCGTCTTTAAGCTTCCGCCCCGCCGCGTGTGTTGCTGTCATATTTTAAGCCTCCATAAAAAAAAATTTAACCGCATTATAACTGCTCGCGGCATTTTGGCAAAGATTTTCGCCAATGTATTCACGTATTCAAGTAAACTACTCGTCGCCTAAAGGCGGGAGCCTCCGTCTAAAGCAGGTTTATAAATTTGTGCGTCTGCGGAATAACGCGGACGTTTTGTAGTCGGT
>CAMZDU010000022.1 GCA_947305445.1 uncultured Selenomonadales bacterium | reverse complement strand
GCTCGTCCGTCAAATCCTCGTTGCCTTCGTAACCGCCGACGTTTTCGATGCCGATTGCGCAATGATTGTAGCCGATTATGTGTCGCGCAAAATTTGTTTCGGGCATAAGCCGCCAAACAGTTCCGTTACGGTCAACTATGAATTGAGAGGCGACGTTTAATCTGCCTTCGTCGTCAGACATTTCCTCGGCATAAAAAAATTTCCAAGTCGATTCGAGAGTGCCGCCCGCCGTCCAGTGCACAACCACCGCTTGCGGCACAATCTCGCGGCAAATTTTTCCGTAATGTTTAAGCGTGTACTCGTCAATCAAAGCGTCGCGGTTCTCCGTCCACAAAATGAAGTTGTCGACAAACGGCGGTTCCTCGGCGCGAGCAAATGAACTCGTCAAAAGAATCATCGCCGCGAAAATTGTCGGCAGAAAATTTTTCATGACCTCACCTGCTCACTGAAACAAATCCATGACGCGGCCGACATAGTTGCGGGTCTCGGCGTAGGGCGGAATGCCGCCGTAACGTTTGACTGCGCCGGGTCCGGCATTGTACGCGGCAACGGCAAGCGGAACATCGCCATCGAAGGTGTCGAGCATTTGACGGATATAGCGCGTGCCGCCGACGATATTTTCGGTTTCGTCGTAGGGATTGACGCCCAAACTCTGAGCAGTCTCCGGCATAAGTTGCATGACGCCGATTGCGCCGACGGGAGAAATTTCTTCCTGATTCATGTCGGATTCGGCAATGGCAATGGCGCGGACGAGTTTCGGGTCAACGCCGTACTCGTAAGCCGTCTGCATAATCAAATCTTCGGTCGGAATAATTTCGGCGTTTTGTCCGAGGTAGTTGTCGGAGAAAATTTTATCGTCGCGGCTCGGAACTTCTGGTTCGACGTCGGGAATTTCGACACGTTCAATAGGTGGCGGCTGTTGCGGACGAATGTTTCCGTCGGTCAAGGCCTCTTCGCCAGGCAACGGTTTTTGTGCGGAATCGAGCGAGTCTTTTTTCTGCGCGGGTTGATTTGTTTCGGAGCGTTCGGCTTCACGCAGAGCTTGCGCAACTTTGGCGGCGTTGGCGGCCTCATTTTCGTTGACGGGTTGCGTCGCGCCAGGCAAGGTTTGCACTTCGGCAGTCGATTGCGTCGGGGTAACGGCGTGCATTGCGGCCTGTCGAGCAATCTCGTGCTCAAGCTTAGCCTGGAAGTCGCCGTTAATGCCAATCTTTTCTTCGATTTCGGTTATGCGCTGACGAATGTTGTTAATGCGCTCTGTCATGTCGACGCGCTCAACAGGTTGAATTTCCAACAAAATTAATCACTCCCAATTTCAAACAAGCAAAGTTTCCATGCCGATACGTTTGACGACCCGCGCAGGATTTCCGAATGCCAAAACGTTTTCAGGAATGTCTTTAGTAACGAGCGACTTGGCACCGATTACCGAGCCGCAACCAATCGTCACGCCGGGCAAAATCGTCACGTCGCCGCCAATCCACACGTCGTCGCCGACAACAATCGGTTTCGCAATCTCCAAACCTTCGGCACGTTTTACAATGTCGAACGGGTGAATCGCCGTGTAAAATCCGCAATTCGGACCGACGAAAACTTTTTTGCCGAGCCGAATTTGAGCGCAGTCTATTAGGCAGACGTTGTGGTTAAGAAAAGTTCCCGCGCCGAGATAAATATTGTAGCCGTAATCGACCATGAACGGCGAGAGAATTTCCACGGCGTCGGCGTCCACGTGCGGCAAAATCTCGCGCAGAATTCTCCGCCGGCGAGTCAAGTCTTGCATGTTTGTCGTGTTAAGTTGCAGGCACAGGTCTTTGACGACGGCACGCTCTTTGGCAAGTTGCTCGTCGAAATTTGCGTTATACCATTGCCCAGCAAGCATTTTTTCTTTTTCGGTCAAGTCGTTCACGCTCCTCAAAAGTTTTCGTAATTATAACGAATCGGCTTGACGAATTAAAGCCCACTGTCTAAAATTTTCGCGAAGGGGGAATTTTTATGGCGACTTACGTGCCGCGTGTACTCGTCTGCGGCGACGCGACAAAGTTTCGGCAAGCAATCGGCGACAGACCCGTTGAAGTCGTCGGACAAATATTTTTGCGTCGTGTGGACGGCGCGATAAAATTATTTTATGACGAACGCGAGATTACAGCCGAGGAGTTGCGTAGACTGCTCGACGGCACGGCGGAATATTTGCTTTTCGTCGACGACCACAAGTTGTGCTATTATCTCAACGATTTTCCGTTGAACACGCAGGTTATAAACGCGGTCGCCTTTGCAAAAAAAAATCGCGACGGCTTCTCTTCGTTAAAGATGCTCGCGATGCTTAACAACGTACTTAACGAAAAATTTTCGGGACGCGTGTTCGACTTCGACTGTTGCCTTGCCAAAAGCGACTTCAAAGTCTTCGACGAGCTGACGGCTACGGTTGATTGCGTTGCGGAAAATTTCGGCGGCGTGCATCCGATTCACGAGAACGTCTACAAAAAAATTTATCGCACGTTCGATGAGTGCAAGTATCATCTGTTTGACGCGGTTATTTTGTCGAAGGAGCGCACGCCCGACGAATTTGTCAACGCGCTGATTAAACTCGACAACTTGAGCGAAAAAATTTTAGCGTTCGTGAGAAAAAATTCCGCGCTCGAAAGTTGGCTGAACGCGTCGAAAAATATTTTCGCCGAGGTCGAGACTTTTGCTGTTGAGAACGGCGCGTGGTGTCTGTTGAAAAAAAATTTGCCGCCCGCAGATTTGGGCGTCTACATCGTCACACACAAGGACGCAAAACTCGACACGCCCCCCGACGGCTACAAAATCATTCACGCCGGTCACGCAATCTTCAAGACGAATTTTGGCTACATTTGCGACGACACCGGCGAAAATATCAGCTTGCTCAATCGCTATCTCGACGAAGTTACCGCGCTGTATTGGATTTGGAAAAACACTTCGCACACGCACGCGGGCATTGTCCACTATCGCCGATTCTTCACGCGCAACACTTATCAATCCAAAAATTTTTTCGACGTCAAAGATATTTTGAGCGCGAAGGAAATTTTAAAGTTGCTCGACGAATACGACATCATTGTCTCTGCGGAGCATATAACATCACGCACGCAACGCGATTTAATGTTTTACTCGACGGCTCAGCCCGAACTTATTGCCGCCGCCGAAGAAATTGTCCGCAAACATTTGACGCGGGCGCAACCCGATTATCTCGACGCCTTCGACGAGATATTGAATAGTTTCGTATTTTTTGTCTGCGGAATTTTTATAACGCGCCGAAATATTTTGGACGACTATTGCAAATGGCTGTTCTCGTTCATGCTCGACGCGACGGTTGAGATGCGCGACACCGTTACACTCGGCGGGCAAAAGTTGGAAGTCGTGCCGCATGAATATTCGCGCATGATGTCTTTCTTCGCCGAACGAATGCTGACCGTTTGGCTGATGAAGAATCACCTGCGAATCAAGACGTTGCCGGTAATATTTCGCAAGGACGTTTAGGAGAATAAATGTTACAGGATATAACGCTCGGACAATTTTTCCCCGGCAGGTCGATACTTCATCGGCTTGACCCGCGCACGAAAATAATTTTGCTGTTCGTGCTTATAATTTTATTTTTCGCGGCCGTCTGTTGTCCGGCATATTCGGCGTTGACACTCGTGACGGTCGCGCTGATTTTTTTGTCGCACGTGCCGCCGCTGACCGTGATAAAATCCGTCAAGCCGCTCAGCTGGATAATTTTGTTTACGTTGCTGATACATTTCGTCAGCCACGACGGCGAAGTCCTCGCGCAAGTTTACGTCTTCAAAGTGACACGCGAAGGAATTTTCTACGGCGCGTTGATAAGTTTGCGGCTGGTGCTGTTAATTTTGCTGTCGAGTTTGTTGACGTTCACGACCTCGCCGCTCAAGCTCACCGACGCAACGGAAAAACTTTTGTCGCCGCTGAAAAAAATCGGCGTGCCCGCGCACGAGTTGGCAATGATGATGACGATTGCAATCCGTTTCGTGCCGACGCTGTTGGAGGAAACCGACAAAATCATCAAGGCGCAAAAATCCCGCGGGCTGGACTTCGAGTCGGGCGGATTCGTCAGTCGCCTGCGGGCAATGGTTCCGATTTTGGTACCGCTGTTCCTGTCGAGTTTCCGACGTGCTGACGAACTTGCGCTGGCAATGGAGGCGCGGTGTTATCGCGGCGGCGAAGGTCGCACGCACATGAAGGAGTTACACTTGACGACTTTGGACGCGGGCGCGGCGGCGGTTGTCGTGTTAATTGGCGCGGCGGTTGTCGGCTTGAGTTTGCGTTGGTCGTAAGCCGAGCGATTGCAAAAGTTTTAAGTCGCTGTAAATGTTATTGCTCGTCGTGGTGAGCATGTTGCCGGTTATCGCGGCGGAAGCTCCGTGTAAAAGCGCAGAGGCTCCGTCGTCCGCTAAAAATTTTCTTCCTGCGGCAAGTCGCACGTCGGCAGTCGGATTGATATATCTGAAGATGGCAATCGTGCGCAAAATTTCTTCGGCGGGTAGCGGCTTAAGATTTTCCAGAGCCGTGCCAGGAATCGCCATTAAAACGTTGACGGGAATTGATTCAATCTTCAGTGCGGCAAATTCAAACGCCAGGTCGAAGCGGTCTTGCCACGTTTCGCCCATGCCGACAATCCCGCCGCTACAAACTTCCAAGCCGACTTTCTGCGCAAGTTTAATCGTCTTGATTCGGTCGTCGTAAGTGTGTGTCGTGCAAATTTCGGGAAAAAATCTGCGCGAAGTCTCCAAATTGTGATGATAGCGATTCACGCCCGCCGCCTTGAGCCGCTGAAGTTGTTCGGCAGTCAAAATCCCGTGCGAAGCACATAAATCAATTTTCAACTTGTCGCGCAAAATTTTGTAGGTGTCAATCGCCCGCTCAAAATTTTTTCCGTCGAGTGAACGGCCGCTCGTGACGATTGCAAAACGATTTGCACCGGCTCTTTCGTCGGCTGAGGCAACGCGCAAAATTTTTTCGGCCGACAAAAAATCGTACTCGTCAACGCCGGTATGATGACGAGCCGATTGAGCACAGTACTTGCAATTTTCGGAACAACGTCCGCTCTTGCCGTTGATGATTGTGCAAAGGTCGACGCGGTTGCCGAAAAATTTTTCCTTAATCAGCCGTGCACCCGCTTGCAATTCGTCAAGAGGCGTCGTCAAAAAAATTTCGAGGTCGTCAGTCGGCTGAAGTCTTTCGCCGTTGACGAGCCTCCGCGCAATGTTTAACACCATCTCCAAAATTATCACCTCTCGAAAAATTTTTGCAATCTGACGCCAACGAATGAGGCCGCCGCCGCTTTGAGAATGTCGCCAGGTATGAACGGCAACACCGCCATCGTCACCGCCTGTGAAAAAGTTACGTCGAGCATTAAAATCATTGAGACCAGTCCGCCCGCGTAAGTTATCGGCACGGCGATTAAAACGTTTGTCAGCGCGTATCGTCGAAAGTTTGGCGCAGTGCCCTTCGCCGCGCTCAACAACGGATAAGCGACGAGCCACGCCAAATAAAATCCGCCGGTCGGCCCGATTAATCGACTTAAACTTTGTCCGCCGCCCAAGACCGGAAGTCCCGCCGCGCCCAACAAAATATAAATCGCTATAACCGTGAACGTCTGCCGCGGCGTCAAGATATATGCCGTCAAGCTCAGCGCGAAGGTTAACGCTGTCACCATGCCGGGTGTAAACGGCAACGGGAACGAGATATAAGCCGTGACACACAGCATCGCGACGCACATCGACATTTTCGTCAGCTCGCGCACGTTTGATTGTTGCATTAAGTTGGTTCACTCCTTCGTCGCGATTAGTCAACGTAGCGATTATACAAAGGTCGATTGTCAACGTCAACTGCCTGCGCTGTTTACGACGTGAACGACGAAATTATTTTTCAAGCGGTAACCGGTAACAATTTTAAGTTCGTGATGAGGCGCGAGCTTTCATGGATTTTCGCGTGAACAGCTTTTAAAATTTCGTGTGACGGTGTAAAATAGGCGCGTTTACATTTTTTGGCAAAGGAGAAAATTTTTTATGCCCGTCATGGAATATTTGGAGCGCAACGCCGAACTTTACGGTGACGAAGTTGCGCTGGTGGAATTAAATCCCGCCGTGGCCGACGGTCGCCGCATGAGCTGGAAAGAATTCAGCTTGATTGAATCGAACACGTTCGCGCCGTATCGTCGGGAAATTACTTGGCGCGTCTTCGACGAGAAAGCGAATCGTTGCGCGAATCTTTTAATCGAGCGCGGTGTTCGTCGCGGCGACAAGGTCGCCATAATTATGTACAACTGCTTGGAATGGTTGCCGATTTATTTCGGCGTGCTCAAAGCCGGCGCGATTGCCGTGCCTTTCAATTTCCGCTATGACGCTGCCGAAATTCTTTACTGCGCGGAGTTGGCCGAAGTCGACGTGATAATCTTCGGACCGGAATTTATCGGCCGCATTGAAACGAATGCCGAACGCCTGAGCAAAGGCCGTCTGCTGATTTACGTCGGCGACAACTGCCCCAGCTTTGCCGAAAGCTATCACATAATGGTTGACGACTGCTCCAGCCTCAAGCCCGATGTCGGCGAGATTAACGAAGACGATTTCGGCGCGATTTATTTTTCATCGGGCACGACCGGTTTTCCAAAGGCGATTCTTCACAAGCATCAGTCACTTACTCAAGCCGCGCAAATGGAGCAACGACATCACTTGACGGGACGCAAAGACAATTTTTTGTGTATACCGCCGCTCTATCACACGGGCGCAAAATTTCATTGGATGGGCAGTCTCGTCGCCGGCTCAAAAGCCGTTCTGCTCAAAGGCACGAAGCCCGAAATAATTTTGGAAGCCGTGTCGAAGGAGCAATGCACAATCGTCTGGCTCCTGGTGCCGTGGGCGCAGGATATTGTCGACGCACTTGACCGCGGAGATCTCCGACTTGAAGATTATAAACTCGACCAATGGCGGCTCATGCATATCGGAGCGCAACCCGTGCCGCCGAGTTTGATACGTCGCTGGAAAAAATATTTCCCGAATCACGACTACGACACGAATTACGGCCTAAGCGAGTCGACGGGTCCCGGCTGTGTTCATCTCGGCTTGGAAAATATTTCAAAAGTCGGAGCTATCGGCGTGCCCGGCTATCGTTGGCAGTGCAAGATTGTTGACGAGTTTGGCGTTAAAGTCATTCGCGGCGACGTCGGCGAACTGTGCGTCAGAGGTCCCGGCGTTATGACCTGCTATTACAACGACCCGAAGGCGACTGCCGAAGTTTTGCGCGACGGCTGGCTTTATACGGGCGATATGGCTCGGCAAGACGAAGACGGCTTTTATTTCCTCGTCGACCGCAAAAAGGACGTCATCATCAGCGGCGGTGAAAATATTTATCCCGTGCAAATTGAGGATTTCCTCCACAAGTTCGACAAAATTAAGGACGTGGCGGTTATCGGTCTGCCCGACCGTCGGCTCGGTGAAATTTCCTTGGCAATTATCGAATTAAAATCGGGCGTCGAATGCACGGAGGACGAGATTAACAATTTCTGTCTCGACCTGCCGCGATACAAACGCCCGAAGAAAATTATTTTTGCCGACGTGCCGCGCAATGCCACCGGTAAAATCGAGAAGCCGACTTTGCGCAAACGTTACGGCGCGGACAAATTGGTTGATTTGGAAAATCGTAGCTGAACAAAATTTTTCATATTAATAACGCTAAAACGGCGACAAAATTTTTACCGGTCGTAATTACTTGTCGTGGCCGAACGTTCGCAAAATAATTTTTTCGGCCTCGTCGGGTGTCAACGCGGTTGAAGTTATTCCGAGGGTGCGCAACAGTTTCGTTACGGGCGGCGGCTCCAGCCCCGCACGACTTAAAATTTCGTCGCGGGCAAAAAGTTCACGCGGGGTGCCGACGAATAAAATTCCGCCCTGTGCCAGCACGATGACGCGGTTCGCGAAACGGGCAACGTCGTCCATGTTGTGCGAGACCAAAATTATCGTGACGCCGGATTTTTTCACGTCGCCGAAAATTTCGCGCAGAAGATTTTCTTTGGCAAGCGGGTCGAGACCTGCCGTCGGCTCGTCCAGAATTAAATATTTCGGCTTGAGTGCGAGTATGCCGGCAATCGCCACGCGTCGCCGTTGCCCGCCCGACAACTCGAACGGCGAAGACTTTTTCAAGCCCGCGTCAAGACCGACTTGCCGCATCGCCTCGTCCACCCGCGCAGAAATTTCCGCGTCACTCAATCCGAAATTTCGCGGGCCAAAAGCAATGTCTCGTTCAACAGTCTCCTCGAACAGCTGATGTTCGGGATACTGGAAGACAATTCCGACAGACCGACGATTTTTTTTGTCCGCAACGGGCAGGTCGTCAATCTCAACGGTGCCGCTTGTCAACTTAATCAAGCCGGCAACGAGCTGAATCAACGTCGACTTGCCGGAGCCGGTGTGACCTGTAATCGCCAGAACTTCACCGTCGGCCGCGTCGAACGAAATATTTTTCAGCGCGACTTTTTCAAACGGCGTGCCCGTCATGTAAGTGTAGCTCACGTCTTTAACGGAAATCATTGCAACGCCTCCGCCAATTCGTCCGCCGTCAAAATTTTTTTCGGGAGCTTGAAGCCGCGTCGACGCAATCGATTTGCAATTTGCACGGCAACGGGCACGTCGAAGCCGAGCCGAGTAATTTCGCGCACGTCGGTAAAAACTTCTCGCGGGGTGCCGTCGCGGACGATTCGCCCGCTCTCCATGACGAGGACGCGTTGAGCCTGCGCGGCCTCCTCCATAAAGTGTGTGATATAAATTATCGTCAAGCCTTGCGCGTGCAATCGCTTGACCATTTGCAAAATTTCGCGGCGGCCTTGCGGGTCGAGCATGGCTGTCGGCTCGTCGAAGACAATAATTTTTGTGCGCATAGCAATCACGCCCGCGATTGCAATTCGTTGCTTTTGCCCGCCGCTGAGTTTGCTCGGCGCAAATTTTTTGTAATCGCTCATGTTCACGTCGTCGAGTGCCAAGTCAACGCGCTCGCGAATTTTTTTTGGCTCAATGCCGAGATTTTCCAAGCCGAAAGCAACGTCATCATCGACAATCGCCGCGACAATTTCGCTGTCGGGATTTTGGAAGACCATGCCGACGTTTTGGCGCACGTGCCAAAGATTTTTTTCGTCGGAAGTGTCGAGGCCGTCAACAAAAATTTTTCCGCTCGTCGGGAGCAAAAGCGCGTTAAAATGTTTGGCGAGCGTCGACTTGCCGGAACCGTTCGTGCCGATTATCGCGACGAATTCTCCGTCATTAATCGAAAAGCTCACGCCGTCGAGTGCAACTCTGTCGCCCGCCGAACTTTTGTAGACGTGGCGCAAATTTTCAGCGCGAATCATTTGGCCGCGATGAGTTCAATTTCACACAGCGCACCCGCCGGCAAATCCTTAACCGCAACACAACTTCGGGCGGGTCTGCTGACAAAATATTTTTCGTAGACCGCGTTAAAAGCTTTGAAGTCGGCAATGTCTGCCAGA
>CAMZDU010000021.1 GCA_947305445.1 uncultured Selenomonadales bacterium | reverse complement strand
TTTCCAACGAGCACTTCGCCATTGAAAAGTTTAACGTCATCAGCGACGACATTGCGCAAATTTCCGGCGCGGACTCGGCAAATTTTGTCGTGCACATGGCCTCCATTGCTTCGCCGACGTTTTATCGACTGCACCCGATTGAAACGATTGACGCCAATGTTTGGGGATTGCGTAGGCTTTTGGAGTTTTATCGCGAAAAAAATTTGGAGGGCTTCTTATTTTTCTCGACGAGTGAAATTTACGGCGACCCGCCGCCCGACAAAGTTCCGACCGACGAAGATTACAACGGCAATGTCAGCGCGACCGGGCCGCGTTCATGCTACGATGAGTCGAAACGTTTCGGCGAGACGCTGTGCAAATATTTCGCGCAAATTTATGACTTGCCGATTGGCGTCGTGCGTCCGTTCAACAACTACGGCCCCGGCATGAAACTCGACGATAAACGCGTCCCCGCCGACTTCGCAAAAAATGTTTTCGACGGCAAAGACATAACGATTTTGTCGAGCGGCGCACCGAAGAGAACTTTTTGCCATATCGCCGACGCCGCCGCCGGTTATCTGAAAATTCTTCTGCACGGCCGCTACGATTATTTTAACATCGGAATCGACAAGCCGGAAATTTCCATTGCGGAACTTGCGGAAATTTATCGTGCGGCGGGCGCGGAGATTTTGAACTATCGCGGGCAAGTCAGATATGCCGTTTCGAGCGACAAAGATTATCTGACGAACAATCCGCAACGTCGTTGTCCCGTACTCGACAAGGCGCGGCGAATTTTGCATTACGACCCGAAAATTTTTGTCGAAGAAGGCGTTCGCAGATTTTTGACCTTCATCAAGGAGGCGCACTCATGAACGTTACGGTTTTCGGGTTGGGCTTCGTTGGTCTGACAACGGCGTTGGGATTCGCGCATCTCGGTTACAAAGTTTACGGCGCGGACGTGGACGACGCTCGGAAAAAAATTTTGCGCGGCGGCAAGCTTCCGTTCCTTGAACCGCACATGGACGAGATTTTGACAGCGCATCTGGACAAAAATTTTTTCGTGACGGACGACGTTAAAGCGGCGGTTGCAGACAGCGAAATTATTTTTTACTGCGTGGGCACGCCCTACGGCACGGACGGCAGCGCGGACTTGAGCTATCTTTTCGCGGCGGTGGACACGACCATTGACGCTGTGGCCAACGAAAAATTTCGCGTGCTCGTCACAAAGTCGACAATCCCGCCGTCCACGACCGCCGAAAAAATTATTCCTTATGTTCAGAAAAAATGCGGCGAGAAAAATTTTGCCGTCGCCAACAATCCCGAATTCCTGCGCGAAGGTCATTGCTGGGAAGATTTTATCGGCGCGGACAGAATTGTTATCGGCACCGATGACGAGCGTGCGCGAAAAATTTTGACGGAGCTTTACGCGCCGATGAACGTGCCGATAAAGTGCGTGACGCCTTCGACCGGCGAGTTTATAAAATATTTGTCGAATACTCTGCTTGCCACGCTGATAAGCTACTCGAACGAGATGTCGCAGATTGCCGACACAATCGGCGGAATTGACGTCGCCGAGGCGTTCAAAATTTTGCACATGGACAAACGCTGGGGCAACTGCTCGATGACGTCTTACGTTTATCCGGGTTGCGGCTACGGCGGTTACTGTTTGCCAAAGGACACAAACGCGCTTTTGGCACAAAGTCGCGTCAAAGGCTTCGAGCCGCCAATCCTCAAAAATGTTATCGCTACGAACGACGCACGCCCCGCGACGATTGCCCGCCGCATTGTCGAAGGTTTGGACGCGTCGGCTGTCGTCGGCATTTTAGGGTTGAGTTTTAAGCCGCTGAGCGATGACGTGCGCGACACTCCCGCCGCCCGAATCATACGCGAAATTTTTGCCGCAGGTTATAAAAATGTCGTCGCGTACGATCCCGCCGCCAATGACGAGTTCGCCAAACATTATCCCGACCTGCCGATAAAAATTTTTGACGCCGCCGAAAAAGTTTACGACGCGGCCGATGTTATGGCAATCGTGACGGCGTGGGACGAGTTCAAAAAAATTCCCGCGCTCGGCAACAAAAAAATTATCGATTGCCGCTACATGCTACGGATGCGCCAATGAGGAATTAGGAATTGTGATTCGGTTGACGTCAACAACACCAACGCTCAAAAAATTTCAAATTCCTATCGAGCGGCAACGAACTTATTTTGCACGATGCCGTGATTCGCGACAAAAATTTTTCGGCGCAAATTCCTGACAAAAAATTTACATTGCGCCGCCGAAACTCTGATTGCACACGCCGCAACGTGAGCACCCGTCAAAACATTTTGCTGTTGGCTTGAGTGCGGCGGCTCGATTAAATTCGTCATGCAGATATTTTTTTGTGAAGCCCTGGTTAAGAAAATCCCACGGCAAAGGCTCGTCGAACGGAATTTTCCGCAGGTAAAAATCTTCGTCGAGTTCAGCCGCCCGAAAATTTTGCCGAAACTCCTGCGCACTCTCCGACCTCATGACGACGGCAGAAAGTTTTTTGTCACCGCGTGAAAGTATCGCTTGAACTTCAGCAGAGCGCACCGACTCTGAAATTATTTCGACGCCGCGCACCGACTTCAATCGTGTGCGAAGGATTTTGAACGCCGCGTCGAGATATTTTTTTTGCGCGAACGGCGACCACTGAAACGGCGTGAACGGTTTGGGCACGAACGGATTTAGGCTCAAAGTCAGTCGTCCGCCGCAAAATTTTTTTATTCGCGTCGACAAGTCGGCAATCGCTTCCACGTCGTCCTTCTCCTCGAACGGCAAGCCGACCATAAAATACAGTCGAAAATTTTTTATGCCCGCCCGCAAGCCCAATTCGACCGCCGTGAAAATATTTTCCTCGGTGATTCCTTTATTGACGACGGCGCGCATTTTATCGGAGCCGACTTCGGGCGCAATGGTCAAAGTTTTCAGTCCGCTTGCCGACAAAGATTTTACAAGCTCGAATGTCACCGAGTCCGCACGAAAAGACGCTACCGACATTTGCAACCGTTCGCCGAGAATAAATTTGCAAAGCTCGTCGATTTGCGGGTAATCGGATATCGCCGCGCCCATAAGGCCAATTTTCTTGCCGAATTTTTTTGCGGCGGAAATTTCACGGCGGAGCACGTCGAGTGAACGATTGCGCGGCTTGCGAAAGCAGTATCCCGCCATGCAAAATCTGCAGTGCCTTCCACAGCCGCGAGCCGTCTCGACAAGATACATGTTAAACTCCGCGTCGTCGGTGACAATCGTCGTGTGCGCGGAGTGTTCGTCGAGGTTCTTGACCCATTGCCGCGAAACTTTTTTCGGGAAGCTCGGCACGTACACGCCGGCAAGTTGAGAAATTTTTTCCAGGCGTTTAAGCCGCGGCAAATGTTCGGTCGAAATTATTTCGTCGACAAGCGGCGGCAAAATTACTTCGCCTTCGCCGATAATAAACGCGTCAAAAATTTCGGCGAGCGGTTCGGGATTGAACGTGGCGCACGGCCCCCCCGCAATGATTATCGGGTCGAAGTCCGTTCGCTGACTTGCAACGGGATTAATTTTTCCGAGCTTGAGCATTTTGACAATGTTGAAGTAATCCGGCTCGAAACTTACCGCGAAGCCGACGACTTGAAATTTATTCAGCGGCGTCTGCGTTTCCAGACTTAACAGCGGAAAATTGGCGCGGGAAATTTTTTCGAGCGTCGACAGCTCCGGCAGAAAAAATCTTTCGCAGGCGACTTCGCGCCGCGAATTCAACAGCGCGTAAATTATGTGAATGCCGAGATTTGACATGCCGACGCGATAAAAATTCGGATACGCCAGCGCAAATCGCAATCGCCCGCCCGACTTCACGACAAAATTTTTTTCGCGCTCAAGTCGCGCACGCAACTCGCCTTCGTAACTGAACGACATGAAATCACTCCAAAAAATTTTTTCGGCAATGATAACAAAAAAAATTCCGCGCCGCAAATTACCAACAACGCGGCGTGAGTGTTATTTTGATTCAGGTTTACAAAAACACACCGCACAAAAAAATTTCCCGTCACTCACGATGAGCGGCGGGAAAAATTTTTTTCGGGTTGTGGTAATAAAAAGTGTCAACAGTTGGCTTTAACCAATGCGAAGAGTTTCGAGTCGGCAGCCGCGCCGGTGAAATGAGTTATCGCGGCGTCAATGCCGTTGGCTTTGATGAAGTCCTGAACTTCGACGGCCTCTTTGTCTTCGGCGTAATCGAACTTCAGCGCGGCGGCAATGACTTTGGCCAGCGCGACAGGATTTTTGCCGCGTTCGAGCAGTTGCGTCGCCGGCGAGACGAGACGGTCTGCGGCGGAAAGTTTGCGTTTCGGGCCGCGAGCCACACGCGTAACTTCGTCGCTGATTTCGGGATTCTTAAAGCGATTTTCGGTAGTCATAACGTATTTTTGATGAACGAAAGGATCGAACCCGTACTTGTCAATAAGCAACGCGGAAGTTTCAGCCCACACGATGCGGGCGGCGGCAACAATGTCCTCGTCGCGCATGGCGGTGCTTATATCGGGCAATCCCTTCTGATACGCCAGATAAGCAATCGACGCGTGACCGGTGTTGACGGTGAAAAGTTTGCGCTCAATGTACGCGCCGAGATTGTCGACGAGCGTCATGCCTTTAATCGCGGGCAATTCACCGACGACGCCTTTTGAATCAACGTCCCATTCGGCGTAAGGTTCGACTTTAACCAAAAGTTTCTCGTCATTCTTCTGCAACGGGACAATTCTGTCGACAGCAGCGTCGGGAAAACCGATAAGCTTGTCGACAGCGGGCTTTACGTCTTCGGACAAATTTTCGTAGACAAAATTTTTCAGCACAGTGGAGCCGCCGACCATGTTTTCACACGCAATGATATTGAGCGGCGTATTGTTCACGGCAACGCGTTTAGTCAAACCTTTGGCGATGTTCGGCGCGATGAATTTTAAAATGTTCGGGCCGATAGCCGTCGTTACGATGTCCGCCTCAACAATGGCGTCGAGGAGCGCGTCAAGGTTTTCGTTGCTGTTAATCGCGCTGACGTTTTCGACTAAAGTTTTCTCCGCCGCGCCGAAAATTTGCACGTTGTATTTGCCGAGCGTGTTGATGTCGTTGACGAGCGGAGCCGCCACGTCAACAAAGCTCACGTGATAGCCGGCTTGACTGAGCAACAGGCCGATAAAGCCGCGTCCGATGTTGCCCGCGCCGAAGTGTACAGCCTTTTTCATTTCGTAACCTCCAGTCAAAATTATTTTCTCAGACTTTCAAAAAATTTTGCGTCGACGGGTTCCAGCCAATCGGTCGAGACTTCGCGGTCTGTCTGCATGATTGACAGGTGTTGAAACATTTTTTCGGGAGCCGCGCCGTGCCAATGCTTGACGCCTTCGGGCACGGTGAACACGACGCCGGGTGTAAGCTCAACGGGTTCCTCGCCCCAAATTTGAACGTAGCCCGCGCCCGACTCCGCGACGAGAATTTGACACGTGCCGTGATGAATGTGCCAAAAGGTGTGTGCGCCGTCGATAAAGGTAACGTTCGCGACGCCGATTGATTGTCCCGTCGTGAGCGGCGCAAGATAAGTTTGTCCCGTGAAAAATTTTTCGTAGGCGACGTTCGGGTTACCAATCGGGAAGATTGTTCCGCCCGCCGTCGAAAGTTTTGCTTGAACTTCTTCGACAGGCGGATAATCTTCAGCCGTGGCAACCTGTGCGGACGTGACGAGACATGCCGCCGCAATCAGTGTTGCCAAAAATTTTTTCATGAGCTTAGCCTTTCGTGAACATGTCGAAGAGAATTTGCGGATCTTTGGTCGTGTAAGCTTTCTGCAAATCTTCTTCCGAATATTCCATTGTGATTGTTGCCAGGTTCGCTATAATCGCCAAGTGGTCGTCGCCCTTGCCCGCGATGCCAACGATAAGGTGCGCTTTTTCGTCGCCGAACTGCACGCCCTGCGGATACTGCATGACGACGATACCGGTCTTGTTGACGAATTGTTTGACCGCGTTTTCGCCGTGGGGAATTGCGATGCCTTTGCCGATATACGTGGAGATGTCGCGCTCGCGAGCAAGCATGCCTTCGATATATTCTTTACCGACATAGCCGCTCTTGAACAGAAGTTGGCCGGCCGCTTTAATCGCGTCTTCTTTGCTGACGGACTTCAAACCAACTTTGACGTTCTCACGGAGGAGGACGCCTTCTTTCAGCGTGGAGCCGCTCTCTTCTGAATCGGATTCGGGTGTGTGAGCTACTTCAACGCCGCCGCCTTTAAGACGTTCGCTGATGACGTCGTAGACATTGTTGTTGGTGAAGTCTTTAACCCAAATGTGTTCGGCTTGCGGAGAGTCGGCTCTTGCGCGTTCGGCAAGTTTTTCGTGGCTGACGACGATTTGCGCGTCCTTGGGAATGTTGCCGATTGCGAAGTTCTTGACGGTGATGTTCTTGTAACCGTCCTTGTGAAGTTTTTTGCGAAGAGCCGCCGCGCCCAGTGCACTAGAACCCATGCCCGCGTCGCAAGCGTAAGCGATGAACTTAATGTCTTTGCCGGCAACCTGTTTCTCGCCTTCAACGGCTTGACCTTTGCTGGCCGCCTTCATGGATTTCATGTTAGCTTGCGCCGCTTCGAGCGCGTCTTCTTTCTGAGCGTCAGCAGTAGCCGTTGCCTTGATAAAGACCGAACTGACCGCAAAACTTACCGCTGCCGCCGCCGCGACTGCCGCAATGTTTGCGAAGTACGCGCCAGGCGCAGTCATTGCCATAATCGCGATAAACGAACCAGGAGCCGCCGGAGCCACAAGACCGCCGTTGAGGAGCGTCAACGTGAAGACGCCCGTGATACCGCCGGCCATAACCGCCAGAATCAGTGTGGGTTTCATGAGGACGTACGGGAAATAAATTTCGTGAATGCCGCCGAAGAAGTGAATGATAACCGCGCCAGGCGCAGAACCTTTTGCGTTGCCGACGCCGAACAGCGAGTAAGCGAGAAGTACGCCCAAGCCGGGTCCGGGGTTCGATTCAATCATGAAGAATACAGACTTGCCGACTTCCTGCGCTTGTTGCATGCCAAGCGGTGTGAAGACGCCGTGGTTGATTGCGTTGTTGAGGAACAAAATTTTTGCCGGCTCGACGAGGATTGACACGAGCGGCAACAGCCCCGCGCTGACGATTGCGCCGACCGCCGAGGCAAGTCCGTCCGTAATACTCGAAACAATCGGCCCGACGAAGCTGTAAGCCGCGCAGGCGAGTATGCCGCCGAGTATGCCGGCCGAGAAGTTGTTGACGAGCATCTCGAAACCGCCTGGAATATGGTCTTGAGCCGCCTCGTCAAATTTTTTAATAACGACGCCGCCAATGGGACCCATAATCATTGCGCCCATGAACATGGGAATGTCCGTGCCGACGATTATGCCGGCCGTGGCAATCGCGCCGACGACGCCGCCGCGGTGACCGTATACGACTTCGCCGCCCGTGAAACCTATAAGCAGCGGCAACAGCCATTTAGCCATTGGTCCAACTAATTCTGCCAGACCCTCGTTAGGAATCCAGCCTGCAGGGATAAAGAGTGCTGTGATGAAGCCCCAGGCAATGAACGCGCCGATATTGGGCATGACCATCGCGCTGAGGAAGCGACCAAATTTTTGCATGACCTCTTGCATAAGTAACACCTCCAAAAAAACTTTTGTTGACCCTGTGGTTATTGTAAATGGCGGGTAACGGACTTGCAAGAAAAACACCTTGCACGACGTCCCGAATGATTGCGGACAAAATTTTCACCAGCCGTTAAATTAACTCGTTATGCTACGCCTGCGCCAATTAGAAATTTGTAATTAGTGATGAAGTTCCTAATTGTTCTGTCCTATTACAATGGGTTGAAATAATTTTAACGCGTGCGGGCTTCGGCGAAAAATTTTTTCATAAGTTCGCGGCAATCGTCTTCAAGCACGCCGGCCGTCACGAGCAGTTGATGATTGAGCGCGGGATTGTTCACGACGTTAAAGAGCGACTCCGCCGCGCCGAATTTTGAATCCGTTGTGCCGTAAACCAATCGCCGCACCCTGCACAAGACCAACGCGCCCGCACACATTGCGCAAGGTTCCACTGTGGAATAAAGCGTGCACTCCGACAGCCGCCGACGGTTGAGCAGTCGACTTGCCTGGCGCAACGTTAAAATTTCTGCATGAGCCGTCGCGTCGCCGAGCTGTTCAATCCGATTGTGCTCGCCGCAAATTAAATTGCCGTCCTCGTCAATGAGAACGGCACCGATTGGAACTTCGCCTTGTGTATAAGCCAGCCGCGCTTCGTCGAGCGCGTGCCGCATAAAAATTTTGTCGCGATTCATAAAATTGCCTCCCTACGCAAGCAACCGCTCTAAACTCAAATTGCCGACGTAAAACAGTGAATGCGTCCCGCAACTGGTCAATTCGAGCGCATACGCTTCGGGGACGGTGGTTTTCTTGACGGGTGCAGTTTTTTTATTCATCACGCGGCGCAATTCTTCGGCGAAAGAGCCGGTCTCTTCGCGGCGGCCGCGTCCGCTGTCAAAGCGATGTTTGTTGTCGTTAGTGATACCTTTGACGCGAGCAACCCGTTCAATTCGTTCAACTCGCTCCAACATGGTGATCTCCTCCTTGGAAAAAAACCGTGCGTGTCCTTCAAAAGAAATATCGACAAAATACATCACCACCTTAAACGAAAAAGGAACTCGACCGATTACGGCAGAGTTCCTTTTTTTACTTTTAGCTGTCAGTATTTATTGGAGAGCGTCGGCGATTTTGCTGTTGACTTCGCGGGCGGCCGCAACGCTCTCGGCGAATTTGGCTTTTTCGGCGGCGGAGAATTCGACTTCGACAATTTTTTCGACGCCGTTTTTGCCGAGGATAACGGGCACGCCGATGCACAGATCTTTTTCGCCGTACTCGCCGTCAAGATAGACGCAACAGGGAATAAGTTTCTTCGCATCGAGGGCGATTGCTTCAACGAGAGCCGCAGCCGCCGCGCCGGGAGCATACCAAGCGGAAGTTCCCAAAAGTTTTGTGCAGGTCGCGCCGCCGACTTTGGTAGCTTCGACGGCTTTTTGAATGGCCTCTTCGCTGAGGAATTGCGTGACGGGAATACCGCGATAAGTTGCCAAGCTGACGAGCGGAACCATAGTTTTGTCCGCGTGTCCGCCGACGACCATGCCGTCAATATCGGTCGGGGTTGCGGGATAGCCGGCCTCTTGGAGAGCTTCGGCGAGGTAGTAGCGGAAACGGGAGCTGTCGAGCATGCCGCCCTGACCGATTATGCGGTTGCGCGGGAGCTTCGTATCCTTGAGCGTGAGGTAAGTCATCGCGTCCATCGGGTTCGAGACGATAATCAGAATAGCTTCCGGCGAATGCGCAAGAATCTGATCAACGACGCTCTTGACGATTTTGGCATTGGTGCCGATTAGTTGTTCGCGGGTCATGCCGGGCTTGCGCGGAATGCCGCTCGTGACAACAACAACTTGCGAGCCTGCCGTCGCCGCATAGTCATTGGTCACGCCGGTAACGGTCGTGTCGAAATTGAGCATGTGCGCCGTCTGCATGATGTCCATAGCCTTGCCTTCGGAAAGACCTTCTTTGATGTCGATGAGGACGACTTCGCTGGCAAAACCTTTCGTCGCCAGAACATTAGCCAC
>CAMZDU010000020.1 GCA_947305445.1 uncultured Selenomonadales bacterium | reverse complement strand
AGTGGAATATTTGGCGAAGTCTTCTTCTGAGGTTATCTCGTAGTAATCTAAGACGTTATTGTCATCGAGTGAAGTGGTACCTTCGACTGTGAACGACTTCTTGGTTTTATAAGTAAGCGTTGAGACGTAGTTATCCGTAGCATTAGAAGTGATGTTCGCTACCGCGGATTTTTCAGGCGTGGTGTAAGTGTACTTGCTATCTTTACTGCTCACTTTGCCGGCAAATAAACCAAGATAATCCGTGCCGTCAGTAGCTGTCACGAGATTATAGTTGACGTTGTCGCTAACATTGTCGGTCAGCGTGATTTTTTTGCCGTCAGTCTGATCGAAGGCGTCTGCTTTCAGATAGACTTTGCCGCTGCTGTCGACGCTACCGATTTCATTTTCGCCGATTTTTAATTTGCCGTCGCTGTCGATAGTAGCGTCGCCGATCAAGCTGGAGGCAATGTCGCCGCCGAGTTTAAATACTTCTGCACCATCTTTCTTAACTATTATGTTGTCTGCCAAAATAAATTCCCTCCTTTACATGCATATTTGACATTAGTCGTCGCGGAATATCGAAGCCGAATTTTTGTCGACGAGCCGCTGTCAGTACGCGTGGACGGCCGCCGTGCCGTCCCCAAAAAAATTTCAGGCGTCAATCGAACCTGAGCGAAGAGATAACTTCGTCGAGTGTGCCCTTCGAGCAGAAGACGTCGTCCCTCCTTTCGACGCGTATTAGGCATCGCGTTAACAGATTCGAGTGAGCCGTTGAACAGAGTTATTGCTTGAGCGTACAGCCCAAGCAGACGATTTATCTCCGCAAATAAAATCGGAGAATTCGTTGAGCAACTTTAACGCATATCATCCTTAAAGCACACCCCTTCCGAGTTAGAAAAGTATACAATTATCTACAATACTTGCCGCACAATTTTACAGCCTTGATGGGCTTTCCGTCAAGTTTATAGTATAATCCGGTGCGTGATTTTGTGTAGCTTGCGTCGCATACGGCTCCATTAAAGTTTGATTAAAATTTACGGGCGGCAATGCGCTGTATGTCGGTTGAAGTCGGAAGTTTGCAAAAGCCGGCGTTTATGTTATATTTAGGTGCGATTGATTGACAACGCTCTCTCCGTTGCGGAGGTTAACTTTTAAGGAGAACGAATCATGCCGACAAAATTTTCTCTCGATTCGCTGATGTACGTCGTTGTATTGTTAATGGCGTTGGCGGTGCCGTTGTCGACCGCCGCCGCGAGCCTCACCGTCGGAGCCGGCACGTTGTTTATAATTGTTTACTACGTGCGGACGAAAAATTTTCCGAGCTTCGACGGAAAAATTCTGGAAGTATTGGCGGTTTACTTGGTGTGTCAACTTTTTATCGCGGCAATGTCATGGGAGCCGCTCGTCAGCTTCCGCGAGGTCATCGGCGAAGTGCACCGTTTCTTCCCGCTCGTGTTCGCCATGACATTTATAAAACGGCGCGAGCAACTTTGCGGCATTCTAATCGCGACACTGTTGGCGGCACTGATAAACGACGCGGCGGGGCTTTGGCAATACTTCGTCCAAGATGAACCGCGAGCTTACGGCTTCAGCCACACGCCGACGTTTTACGGCTCGTTCATGCTCATGCAGTTGCCGATGATGATTTTTATCGCGCAGTCGGAAATTTTGCCGCCGCTTTGGAGACGATTGGCAGTCGCGGCCGCAATCTTGTCGGCGGTGTGTCTGGTGCTGTCAATGACACGCGGCGCGTGGTTGGCGTGCGTGGTAACCGTTATGATTTTCTTCGCGCTGGAGAAAAAATATCGTCGCTTAACTGCAAAAATCTGCGCGGGCTTGGCAATAATATTTCTGCTCGTCGCGTTGATGTCTCCGACAATAAAAAACCGTGTCACAACCATAACCAACACGAACTTTCAGAGCAACACGGAGCGCGTCTTGATGTGGAAGGCGTCGGCCGAAATTTTCCGCGATTATCCGATTTACGGCGTCGGTCAAAAAATGTTCTTCAAAGCGTACAACTTTTATTACCTTCCCCGCGAAGCAAAGGAACGTCCCGGCGAAAAGCGGCGCGGCCACACTCAACCGCACAACAATTTTTTCCACAGGGCGAGCGAAGGCGGCTTAATCGGATTGGCGGCCTTCGTCGGACTTTACGCGTACTTTTTCTGGAAATTTTATACACAGTTCAAGCGCGAAAAAAATTTTGCGTTCGGCGCGGGCATAACGGCGTTTTTAATCTTGGCGGCACTGCAACTGGAAGGCTTGACCGACACAAATATGAATCAAGTTCCAATCATGCGCGAATTCTGGTTGTTGGTGGGCACGCTGATTGCGGCGGAAAAAATTCTTAAACAGAGGTGACAATTTTTGACTATCGACGAAAAAATTTTTGAGGAGCCGGAGGGCGAAGGTTACACCGTCGAAGCGGTTTTGACTGACGAACGACGTGCGGCCTTGGAAGATTTTTCCGAGCGGCTCGGCGTGAAATTTTCGCGGCTTGAACTTCTCAATCGTGCGCTGACACACAAATCCTATGCCAAAGAATTCGAGCCGCGTCTTAAATACAACGAACGACTTGAATTTTTAGGCGATGCAGTTTTAGGTTTGTCGGCGGCGACGTATTTGTTTGAGCACTTCAAAAATTTTACGGAAGGCGAGCTGACAAAAATGCGTTCGGGCGTCGTGCGACAATCCACACTTACACGGCTGGCCAAAGAAATCGGGCTGGGCGATTTGCTGTTGCTCGGTCCGAGCGAAGAAGCCGCCGGCCGCGAGCGCGAATCAAATTTAGAAGACGCACTAGAAGCCGTCATCGGCGCGATTTATCTTGAGTGCGGCTGGGAAGTCGCCCGCGATTACGTCTTTCGTCAATTCGCTCACGAGTTCGAACACGTCAAAATTACCGGCATTCCGAAAGATTACAAAAGCAAATTGCAGGAAGTCATTCAGCGTCAACCGTTAAGAAAAATTTCTTATGAATCGTTGAATTCGAGCGGACCCGATCATATGAAAACTTTCGAGGCGGCGGCCGTGGTTGACGGACGAATTGTCGGACGCGGCGTCGGTCGCAGTAAAAAAGCTGCCGAGCAGGAGGCTGCGCGTGTTGCCCTGCAAAAATTCGGCGAGCTTAACGAGTAAACACGTTCACAATTTTACGGGAGGTAAGAACGATACACTCGAACCGTCGCAGATTCTCGGCAAGTCGTTTGTGATTGCCGAGAAATTTTTTTTGCCGTCAGCCGTATAATCCGTTGAAAAACAGCTTGCACGAAAGGATTTTGTCCCGTTGCGCAGAATAACAGCGGCGTCAAAAAATTTTTTAAGGAGCTGTTTGAAGTGAGGAAATTTTTTCTGGCGACGTTGCTCGCCGTGATGATGATTGCGACGAATGCGTTTGCCGCCGGTTGGGAACAAATTTACACCGACGACGGTGACAATCAAGTTTTCTTGGACAAAAGCACAGTCAAGACGGCTGTCTATGACGAGAATGACGCTACGTTCAGCGCGGTCTTCCGCATAAATTACAGCGACAGAGGCCGCGCAGCTCTGATTGATTGGTACCGCTACAACTCCATAGTTCCCAACGACATAGAGAGCATTGCCTACGACGTGGCGATGATTAACTTCCGCAAGAGCGGCGACGTGCGCGATTATTACGTCATCACCCGCACGGCTTATCGGGCGGACGGCTCGGTTATTCCCGAAATGCAATTCAACAACATCAATCCCGTGTGGGAAAGTATTGAAGTCGGCTCGTTGCTTGAAGTTGAATATTTTAACGCGTTTCTGATTGTTCAAGACAAAGATTTTGATTGAGGAGCGATTATCACGGGACTGTTGAAAAGATTGACTTCGCCCGCAGAACTTCGGACGATGAGCTTGACCGACCTAGAGGAGTTGGCCGGCGAAATTCGCGAGCTGATCTTGACGACGGTCTCGAAGAACGGCGGGCACCTCGCGCCGAGCTTGGGCACGGTCGAGTTGACGCTCGCGCTTTATTCGGTGTTCGATTTCAGTCGCGACAGACTTATTTGGGACGTCGGGCACCAAGCTTACACGCACAAAATTTTGACGGGGCGACGCGACACTTTCCACACACTGCGAACTTTGGGAGGCATTACCGGCTTTCCGAAACGTGCCGAGTCGCCTTTTGATTCGTTCGGCGTCGGGCACGCCTCCACGTCAATCAGTGCCGCGCTGGGACTTTTGATTGCCGCCGAAATTGAGCATATGCCGCGCAGAATCGTTGCGGTTATCGGTGACGGCGCATTGACCGGCGGCGAGGCCTTCGAGGCACTCAATCACGCGGGGCAACTCAAAAAAAATTTGCTCGTCGTCCTAAACGACAACGAGATGTCCATTGACAAGAACGTCGGCGCGTTGTCGGAGTATCTGTCGTTGCTCCGACTCAAACCGCAATATCACCGCGCCAAAAAAGAATTTAAAGATTTTGTCAAGAATATTCCCTTCCGCGACATAGGCGAAAAAATTTTGCTCGCCGCAAATTCCGTACACGCGGGACTGACTGCGGCCATTGTTCCTGGCGCAATTTTCGAGGCACTCGGTTTTACCTATCTGGGTCCGATTGACGGTCACGATCTAAAAAACATGCGCGATATTTTTTCGCGTGTCGGGGTGATTGATTCGCCCGTGCTGATTCACGTGCACACGACCAAGGGCAAAGGCTACGCGCCGGCCGAAACTGCGCCCGAAAAATTTCACGGCGTCGGCAAGTTCGACAAGGAGACAGGACAAATTTTCAAGAAGAAGTCGCCGCCGAGCTACACCGAAATTTTCTCGCAAGCAGTAATCGACTGTGCGGCGCATGACGAAAAAATTGTCGCGATAACTGCCGCAATGCCTACCGGTACCGGCTTGAAAAAGTTCGCCGAAAAATTTCCGCACAGATTTTTTGACGTGGGCATTGCCGAAGAACACGCGGTAACTTTGGCGGCGGGCATGGCGGCCGGAGGTTTGCGTCCCGTCGTCGCAATCTACTCGACCTTCATGCAACGGGCTTACGATCAAATTCTCCACGACATTTGCCTGCAAAATCTGCCGGTGCTGTTGTGCCTGGACAGGGGCGGACTTGTCGGCGAGGACGGCGCAACTCATCACGGCGTGTTTGATTTGGCTTACCTGCGCACAATTCCGAACATAAACATCATGGCACCCAAAGACGAAAACGAATTGCGTCAAATGATTTTCACGGCGATTAAAAAAAATTTGCCGGCGGCAATCCGTTATCCGCGCGGCTCCGGTCTGGGCGTCACCGTTGAGGACAAGCCGCAACAGCTTCCGTGGGGCAAAGCTGAAATTGTCGAACAAAGTCAATCGGCGGACGTGACAATCTTCGCGGTCGGCACAATGGTTGCCTCTTGCGTCGAGGCGGCAAAACTTCTTCGCGGGAAAATTTCCGTCAACGTGGTAAACGTCCGCTTCGTCAAGCCGTTCGATACAGAGCTACTGAAAAAATTTGCACGCTCCGCAAAACTTTTGGTCACGTGCGAAGAAGGAACACTTGCCGGCGGATTCGGTTCGGCGGTCGCGGAATTTTTGGCGGACGAAAAAATTTTGACAAATCTGTTGCGTATCGGAATACCCGACAAATTTGTCGAGCAGGGAAATCGCGCCGAGCTTCTGAACTTGTGCTCCTTGACGCCGCAAAAAATTTCGCAACAAATTCACGAACGCCTTAACGAAATAATTTTCGGCTTCTTAACGGTGACGACATGAAACAACGACTTGACACTCTGCTAACGGAGAAAAATTTTTTCGACAGCCGCGCCCGTGCCAAAGCAATGATTATGGCGGGCAAAATTCTCGTCAACGGACAAAAGCTCGACAAGGCGGGTACACTCGTTCCGACTGACGCCGAAATTCGCGTGCTCGGCGAGGAAATGCCCTTTGTCAGTCGCGGCGGCTTGAAGTTGCAAAAAGCTTTGGACGTATTCAAAATAATTTTGAGCGGACGAATTGCGGCGGACGTGGGCGCGTCGACGGGCGGCTTTACCGATTGCATGTTGCAACACGGCGCGAAGAAAGTTTACGCAATCGACGTAGGCTACGGGCAACTTGCTTGGAAACTTCGCAGTGACGTTCGCGTCGTCAACAAGGAGCGCACCAACATTCGCAACGTCACACGAAAAGATTTTTATGATGAGGTTGACTTCGCCTCAATCGACGTGGCCTTTATCTCGCTGGAAAAAGTTTTGCCGGTTGTCTTCGACGTGCTGACAGATTCGGGCGAAGTCGTTGCGCTGATTAAGCCGCAATTCGAGGCGGGACGCGAATTCGTCGGCAAACGCGGCGTCGTCCGTGACAAAAAAATTCATGCGGCGGTAATTGAACGCGTCTTGAATTTCGCGGCGGGTATCGGCTTCGCGGTTATCGGTCTGGATTTTTCGCCGATTAAAGGTCCCGAAGGCAACATAGAGTATCTGACTCACCTGCGCAAAAATTTTTCGGAGACAATCGTCGACGAGGAGAAAATTTTATCCGTTGTTAATAAAGCTCATGACATTTTGACTTGACGGTATGACAAAATATTTTCGGGCAATGTGACGTTGTATTCGGCTGACGCGCCTTACGATAATTCGAACGAATTCACTGCGTTTTAATGCGTTAATGGGGAGCAAACTGATGGCACGACAAAATGTTTTCGGCACAGTGTTTGGCGTGGACGCGGGCATGATGCAACTGGCGGTCTTCCCGAACATGAGTAAACGGCGAGCCGGCGAGATCGTCGACCGCATTTTTAATTTCTATCACAACAAAGATGTACGACTGGTTATGCCCGCGACCGAAGCTCGTCAATTCCGCAAGGAGGAATACGGCTTGCCGTGCGTGGAGCGCGTGCACGTCGACATGGCACTTTCAATCGGCGGCGACGGCACATTGCTGGGGGTTTGCCGCAGATTCGGCGAGCAAAACGTTCCCGTCTGCGGAATCAATCTGGGTACGCTGGGATTTTTGGCGGACATAGAGCCGCGTGAGCTGGAAGGTCGCCTGGCCAAAATTCTGGCGGGTCAATACCGCGTGGAGCGACGACTTCTTTTGAGCGGTTACGTCCGCAACGAACTTGGCGAAAAATTTCTCGGCAACGCAATAAACGACGTGGTCATCACTAAAGGCGGCGTCGCCCGAATGTTGCGGCTCGGTCTCTACATCAACCAAACTCATCTTATGGACTACAAAGCCGACGGAATCATCGTATCAAGCCCGACCGGTTCCACGGCGTATTCATTGAGCGCGGGCGGCCCGATTCTCAATCCGACGATTCGCGCTTTGCTGTTGACGCCGATTTGTGCGCACACCTTCCAAATGCGCCCGCTCGTTGTCAGCGAGGACGATGAAGTTTTAATCAAAGTTTCCGCCATGCAGGACGTCATTGTCACGCTCGACGGACAAGTCAGTCACAAAATTCAACCCAACGACGAAATTGTCGTCCGCAAGGCCAAGGCTGTCGCGCAAATCGTCAAGTTCGACGACAAAAATTATTACGACGTGCTCAAAGCTAAAATGTGGAGCTGATTCCTTTTGAACGACGAGACTAAAAACAAAATCGCCGCGCAGGCCGCTGAACTGCACTTCGCAGAGAATTTGCCGGCGGAGATTGAGGGCTTCGCGCTGAAAAAAATCTTCGCGGCCGACGATGACAAATTTATTTTTTTCACCTGCACGAGCGACGAAACTCACTGCGCACTGACGACGTATTTCCACACCGAAACGAATGAATTCAAAGTTCGGCAACGAATCGGGCTGACGGAATTTTGTCTGACGAAATTTTTTACAAGCGACTTCGCGCATTTTAAGGAACTGCTCGACGCTCAACTTGACGACGTGTTGAAAAATCTTCGCGAAATTCGCGGCGACAAGTTGAATCGTTTTTTGCGCGAAAAAAATTTTCACGCGTGGAAATTCGGAGCTGAACTGCCCGCGACGCTTGAAGGCTTCGAGCTGTTCATAAAGCCGGCCGCGCCCGTCGAAGTTACCAACGGCTCGCTGATTGTCCTCAACTACGCGGACTTCGCGCTCGGCAGTGACTTCGTGCTTTATTACAACATTTACAGCGACGAATTCAGCGGCGAAACTCGAATCAACGGTGCGCCGCATGTGACGTACACCTTCGACGCCAAAACATTGCCGGAGCTGACAGACAAGCTCAAAGAAAATTTAACTGACGAGTTGCGCTTAATTCGTCGGCTGTCGGAAAAAATTTAATCTGCCGCATCAAACGATACGGCAGATTTTTTTTCGAGTTTATTGCACGGTTATGGAAATTATGTCGGCGTCGGTGAAGTTGACGGGCGCAAGCAACATGTACGCCGAAATTATCAGCAATGCGACGAACAGTCCGCCGAAGACGTTGCGCTTAAATTTCATTGCGGACGCAAGATTGTCGCTCACTTCGGATTTGCGCTTGACGTGGAAGAAAATCATCGCCGCCAAAAGCAAAATCTCCGCCGCCGCCGTCAAAAAAATTTTGTCGCGGTGAAAAATTTTGAATTGCGCGTGCAAATGTTTTTCACCTCCGCCGATAAGCACGGGTGCCAAATTCCACGTAAGAATTTTGTTCGCGGCGTCGAATTTGTCGGCATTGTGATTTTCTGCGGAGTACGGCAATTCAATCACCAGGTCGAAGGAAACTTGCGAAAGCATGCTTTGCACGGCGGCCGCCTCGCTTGGTGAAAAAGTTCGTTCGCCGGTGGAAAGCATGTCGAAGTTGTATGCGTCGAAGAACCAGCCGCGCCGTTGCTGAATGCCTTTGCATTTGTCGGTGCGTGTCATGTAAATTTCACTGCCGTCCGCCGCGAAGGTCTCAATGCTCGGATAATGGACGCGCACTTCGTAGCCGCTCATGTTGTTTTCGGCGACGGGCGAAATTTCTGCGTTCGGTTTGTTCTCGAAACTTTTGCGGAAAGATTCAATGTGCTCTGCAATGAGTGGCACGCCGATTATTCGATTGCGCATGAAGACCGCGCCGTCGTCGGTTATGATAAGATGTGAACCGCCTTGAAGACAGCCCGCACACGTTGCGGCGAGCAAGATTGTCGCGGCGAGTAAAATTTTTTTCATCGGCGTCGCCTCCGTAACCTTTGCGCGTTAAATGTTGGTGGTGCCGACTTTGTCGAAGGTCTCCAGAATTTTTTTGTTAGGTTCGTTGTCGAATTTGCTGACGATGTAAATTGCAATCAACGAGAAGATGAAGCCAGGTACAATTTCGTACAGCCCGAAAAGTTCAAATTGTTTCCAGACGAGCACGGTAATTCCTCCGACGATTATGCCCGCGATAACTCCGTTGCGCGTCGTGCGCCGCCAAAATAAACTCATCAACAACGCCGGGCCGAACGCCGCGCCGAATCCCGCCCACGCGTACGCGACCATGTCGAGGATAAAGCTGTCGGGGTTGAAGCCGAGGAAGACGGCTATTGACGCGATAATCAGCACCGACGCCCGCGAAATCCAAACCAGTTCCGCTTGCTCCGCGTCTTTTCTAAGCAACGTCTTGTAAAAATCTTGAGCGAACGCCGAGGCCGCGACCAAAAGTTGTGACGAGGCCGTCGACATAATTGCCGCGAGCACCGCGCTAAGGACGATACCCGCGATTATCGGCGGGAACAGTTGGTTCGTCATTACAAGGAAGACCGTTTCCGAGTTCGTTCCTTCAAGCGGCGTC
>CAMZDU010000019.1 GCA_947305445.1 uncultured Selenomonadales bacterium | reverse complement strand
AACGTCTGAATCTTTCGGGATATTGACCATGTGCGGCCGTGCAGGATTTTTGATGTCGCCTTCGACAATTCCCGCAACCCGCGACTCCGGACGCTGAATCAGCGTGCCGACCGACGAACGCGGATCAATCAGCAGTTGAACTTTTGACGAGTTTAAGCCGGCCTCCATAACGTGACCGACCAGACCGAGTTCTGTTACGACGGGCATGTTGTTGGCTACGCCGTCGAGTGTGCCGCGATTGATGACTATAACGCTGGACCAGGAAGCCGACTCGCGACCGATTACGCTTGCCGCAACCAAATCGAATTGAGTGACCGCCTGCTTATAATCAAGCAAATTTCTGAGCCGTTGATTTTCCGAGGCATATTCCGACGCCGTCAAGTTCTGCGCACGCAAAAGCTCGACTTCTTCGCGCAACAGCTTATTTTGTTCGCGCAGGTGCGAAATTTCCGTGATGGTGTTGCGGACGAAGGCAAGCTGACTGCCGACCCACGAAAAGGCGCGTTGAAACGGTGACAGAATTGCCATGGCAGTGTTATCGGCAACGGGCGTGACGAACTTACTGCGCGCCGCGAAGAATACACAACAAAACACGCTGATAAACACAAAAATAAGCGCGATAATTTTTTTGCCGGTACGTTTCTCTTTGTGTAATTTGTTGCTCATTGTCTCAGCTTTTTGGATGTCATGACGACCCGCTTAAGCAAATTCATGTTCTCAAGTGAGCGGCCGGTACCTTCGCCCACGCAACTTAATGCGTCGTCGGCAACGATAACCGGCATGCCCGTTTCCTTGGCAAGCAATTTGTCCAAGTCGGTCAGAAGTGCGCCGCCGCCTGTCATCATTATGCCGTGATCCATGACGTCGGCGGCCAGTTCGGGCGGAGTTTTTTCGAGCGTGCTCTTAACAGCGTCGACGATTTTAAAAATCGGATCGCCCAGAGCCTCGCGAATTTCGCCGGATTTGACTTCGACATTTTTCGGCAAACCGGTAACCAAGTCGCGGCCGCGAACCTGCATGGATTTTTCTTTGGCACTGTTGACGATTGCGGTGCCGATTGTGATTTTAATTTCCTCGGCAGTGCGTTCGCCAATCATCAAGCTGTACATGCGTCTGATGTATTGAATAATCGCCGAGTCCATTTCGTCGCCGCCGATACGGATTGAACGGCTGGTGACGATACCTCCGAGCGATATGACTGCAATTTCTGTTGTGCCGCCGCCGATGTCGACGACCATGTTGCCGGTTGCCTCTTCGACGGGCAGACCCGCGCCGATTGCCGCCGCCATGGGTTCTTCAATAAGGTAAGCTTCGCGGGCACCTGCTTGAGTTGCCGCGTCAATGACGGCGCGTTTTTCGACCTCTGTGACACCGCTGGGCACGCCGACGACCACTCGCGGCCGCACGAAGGATTTTGAATTCATCGCCTTGCGAATGAAGTAGCGGAGCATCGCCTGCGTCACGTCAAAATCTGCAATGACGCCGTCTTTCATCGGGCGAATGGCAATTATATTTCCGGGTGTGCGCCCGATCATCTGTTTGGCCTCTTCGCCCACGGCCAGCACTTCGCCCGTGTCACTTTTTATTGCAACAACCGAAGGTTCACGCAGGACAATCCCACGACCCTTGACGTGCACGAGAGTATTCGCCGTTCCCAGGTCAATTCCCATGTCGTGCGACAGACCGCCAAAAATATTCCACATGTGTCAGATTGCTCCCTTCAGGAAAAAATTACGCCTGCGCTAAGCGGAAGTATTTTATCATACTTTTTACACTTTGCAATAGCCGCGTATTTAATTAACCCGTTGCACTTCCTTCGAATGAGGAATTAGAAATTTTTTGAGTTGTAGTTTCAACAAGCTCCGCCGTACAATTCCTAATTCCACATTGCCGAAGTTCCTTGACGCTGAATGGCAAAACGGCTAAACTGCGTGAAATAAATTTTTGGAGGTAATCGCTAATGCAAGTAACCAAGACAGCTCTGGACGGCGTGCTGATAATTGAACCCAAAGTTTTCGGCGACGCACGCGGTTGGTTTATGGAAACGTGGTCGGAACGCAAATTCGAGGCGGCAGGATTGACGTTCAATTTCGTGCAAGATAATCAATCCTACTCGGAGCAAGTGGGAACTCTGCGCGGTCTGCACTATCAGACGGCACCTTGTGCGCAGGCAAAGCTCGTTCGTTGCACACGCGGCAAACTTTTGGACGTGGCGGTTGACATTCGCGAAGGTTCCAAAACTTTCGCTCGTTGGGTCGCCGTCGAACTCACCGCCGACAATAAAAAGCAGTTGCTTATTCCCCGTGGATTTGCGCACGGATTTTTGACGTTGACAGACGAGGTGGAGATTCAATATAAGGCCGACAATTTTTACGCGCCGAACTGTGATGGCAACATTCGCTGGGACGATTTGCAAATCGGAATTGATTGGCCGTTCGCGCCGACGATTTTGGCCGACAAAGACGCCAATGCTCCGACACTTCGCGAACGTCTGGAGCGCGGCGAGTTGAGATTTTAATCATGAAACTGACACGCGAACAACAAGAGGCGGTCGACAGCCGCGACGAAAATCTTTTGCTGGCGGCGGCGGCCGGCGCGGGCAAAACTCGCACACTCGTCGAACGTGTCATCAAATTGCTGGAGGAAGGCTCCTGCCAAGTCGACGAGCTGTTGATTATGACATTCACCAACGCCGCCGCGCAAGAGATGCGCTCGCGAATTCAAAACGCGCTGATGAAACGACTTGAAACCGAACTCGACACGGGCAAGCAAGCAGATTTGGAGCGGCATATAATTTTGTTGAGCGGCGCACAAATTTCGACGATACATTCTTTCTGCCAATCGATTTTGCACAGAAATTTTTCACGCATAGATCTCGACCCGAAATTTCGTAAAGCCGATCAAAACGAGCTGGCCATACTCAAACACGACGTTATAGAAGAACTTTTCGAGGAAAATTATTTGCGCGGCGACGAGGCGTTTAAAAATTTTACGGACACTTTCGGCGGCACGGTGCGCGGCGATGACGACATTCACGAGATGATTATGCAGCTCCACGAATTCGCGCTGAGCATGCCTTATCCCGACGCGTGGCTTGATTCGCTTGCCGAACCTTACGATTTGTCCGAAGAGGCGCGACTTGATGACACGCGCTGGTTTAAATTTGTCAAATCGCAAATTTTCGCGACGTTGGAAAAAATTTTCGACGACTGCAACGAGGCAATCCGTCTGGCCGATGCGCACAAAGTTGACGTAAAAATTCTCGACGACGACCGCCGACAACTCGACACGCTGAAAAATTCTTTAGACGATTGGAACGCGCTTTACGAAAAAATTTGGGCGATTAAGTTCGGCACTTATCGTGCGGGCAAGGGAGACTCCGACATCAAAGCGACGATTAAAGCTTTGCGCAACGGTTGCAAGGAAAGACTTTACAATTTACGCGACAAATTTTTTCTTGCCGACGAAAATAAAATGCTCTCCGACGTGCGCGAACTTGCCGCGCCGATTCGTGAACTTGTGCGCGTGACGAAAGCTTTTGCCGAAAAATTTTCCGCCGCCAAACGTGAGCGCGGGATAATCGACTTTTCCGACATGGAGCATCTTGCGCTGAAAATTTTCGACACCGCGCCCGAAGTCGCCGCCGCTTACCGCAATAAATTTAAATTCATCATGGTTGACGAGTATCAGGATACAAACGGCGTGCAAGAAGCAATCGTCCAAAAAATTTCCCGCGGCGACAATCTTTTTTTCGTCGGCGACATGAAGCAGTCGATTTATCGTTTCCGCCTGGTCGACTCGGCCAACTTCAAAGACAAAATGACGAGTGACGATTACCGTTGTATTAACCTGTCGCAAAATTTCCGCAGTCGCGAGAAAATTATTTCGGCGGTCAACGAAATTTTTTCGCGGCTGATGAATCGTCATGCGACCGAGATTGACTACGACGCGGCGGCTCGTCTGCAATTCGGCGCAAGTTACGAGAACGGACAAAATTATTTTGACGAGCGGCCGGAATTTTATTTCATCAAGCCGGAGCACGACCTTGACGACGACAGCAAAAATATTGAGCTGGAGATGCGTTTCATTGCCGGAAAAATTCACGAGCTGATTGATTCGGGCAAACTCGTCCGCGACGGCGAAAGCTATCGTCCCGTGCAGTTCAGGGACATTGTTATTTTGCACCGTTCGCCAAAGATTGCCGCTTTTGAAATTCTCGACACGCTGAAAAAATTTGGCGTGCCGGCTTACGTGCCCGACGAGGAGAAATATTTTCAGGCGGCCGAAGTTAAAATCATTGTCGACCTGCTGACTTTGCTTGACAACGCCCGGCAAGATATTCCGTTGGCCGCGGTGATGATGAGTTCGATTGGCGGCTTCAGCGCGGAAGAACTTGCCGCAATCCGAATCGCTACGCCTGGCGAAGATTTTTACACGGCTGTCAGTCGCGGCTCCGACAAGTGCAAAAATTTTTTGGCGCGGCTGAGTCTCTGGCGCAAGGCGGCTCGTCAACTGAGCGTGCCCGAACTTTTGAGCAGTCTCTATCGCGAAACGGGCTATTACGATTCTGTCGGTCGTGAAGAGCGCGGCGACGCTCGGCAAGCGAATTTGCGGATTCTGATTGACCGTGCCGCCGATTTCGAGGCGACCAACGTTCGCGGGCTGTCCAGGTTTGTCGAATTCATCGGCAAGCTTAAACAATTCGGCAACGACCTTACGACCGCCGCCACACTCGGCGAAAACGAAAACGTCGTGCGCGTTGCCACCATTCACAAGAGCAAGGGCTTAGAATATCCCGTCGTGTTCGTCGCCGGCGTCGGCAAACAGTTCAACAACGAAAACTACACGCGGGCAAAACTTTTCATGCACCGCGAATTCGGCATAGGCGCGTTCCGCACGCTCCGCGACACTCATCTCAGGATAAAGACGTTGGCAACGGCCGCCGTGTCGGAAAAAATTCGTCACGAGTCGCTTGCCGAGGAGTTGCGGATTTTGTACGTGGCCTTGACACGTGCGCAAGAGAAATTATTTTTGGTCGGCGTGACATCGAAAACCGCGCTCAAAAATCTGCGGCCGGTCAATAAGTCGACTGACTACGAAATTTTATCGGCTGGCAAGTTCATGGACTGGCTGTTGCCGATAAAAGACGCGCTGACTTCTGTCGTGGACTCGGAGCTTGTCGAACAGTCGCGGGTTTTGGAGATTGTGGAACGACCGCTTGCCGCCGCGCAGGAAAAAATTTCTCGTCCACCAGAAAAACTTTCTCCGTCGCCTTCGGCAAAAATTCCCGCTAAACTTTCCGTCACCGAACTTAAACAACGAACTGCGGCTGCGTCAATGTGGAATGAGGAATCTCAAACAATTCCTAATTCCACATTCCAAATTCCTAATTATATTAGTCGTCGTCCTAATTTTTTGCAGACGAAAAAAATTTCTGGCGCGGAATTCGGCTCGCTCATGCACCGCGTCATGCAAAGTGTAAATTTGAGCGGCGACTTGTCGGCGGACGGAATTGTTGCGCAAGTTGAGGAACTTGCTCGCCGCGAACTCATTCCGAAGGAACATGTCAAACTTGTGCGTGCGGATAAGATTGCAAAATTTTTCACGAGCGAACTCGGTCAACGCCTCGTCGCCGCGCAAGAATATTATCGCGAGTTGCCGTTCAGTCGTTTTATCGACGCGCAGAAATTTTTCCGCGTCGACGAAAAAATTTTTATTCAAGGCATAATAGATTTGCTGTTCAAGGACGCGGCCGGTCGTTGGATTTTGCTCGACTACAAAACTGACCGCGACGCGGCCGACATTGCCGAACGTTATCGCGTGCAGATTGAGCTTTACACGCAGGCGGTCGAGTCTCTGTTGAAAATTACCGTCGCCGAAAAATATTTATACCTGTTGAACGGCGGACGGCTCGTCAAAATTTGACCTGACGGCACGAGAACTCCCCGCCTAATTGGGCGGGAGTTGTTCACTTAACGATTAAAAATCAATGCAGGAAAATATTTCAGTGAGTCGAAGAAAATTAACGAGGTAAGTCAAAAGCCAATTCTTACAAGACTTTTTACACGAAATTCTAATTGAATTGTCGTGGCTGGTTTACGTAGCCTCTTAAGCATTCGACACGTTTTGTGTTGATTAGGTGCGCTTTACATCGACAATGGACACGAACTGACAAACTCATTTTTGAATTTAGAAGAAACTATTCAATATTCCCTATTCCTTAAGGAGATGATTTATTGGAAGGGATATACCTGATTATCGTTATGATTATGACGGGCGGCGCGATAGCTTTCATCGGCGACAAACTCGGCACGAAAGTCGGCAAGAAGCGTCTGTCAATTTTCGGCCTGCGCCCGCGTCACACGTCAATGATTGTGACGGTTGTGACGGGCGGACTGATTACCGCGCTGTCAATCGGATTTATGGCACTCATATCGCAAAACGTCCGCACCGCGCTTTTCGGCATGGACGAATTGCGCCGGACAATGGATTCTACGCTTGTTGAACTCGACAACGTTACGGACAATCTTCTCAAGGCGCAGACCGAATTCGAGCAGGCTAACACAAATTTGCGTGACTCCAAGCTGGAGATTGCCGCACTCAAAAACGAGCAGGAAGAACTCCGCACCGAATCTGATCGCCTCAAAGAAGGCAACGAGCGGCTCGAATCTGCAAACGCCGAACTGTCCGCGCAAAACGAAAATCTTTCGAGCACAAACTCCACGCTCGAAGCCGACAATAAAAAACTCGGCGAATTCAACGTGACGTTGACCGCCGACAACGAAAAATTATCTTCCGACAACACCGAGCTTGAGGAGCGCAACCGCCGCTTGCGTGAAGGAATCATCGCCATACGCGAAGGCGACATCACGTTGCGTGCCGGTGAGGTTTTGGCAAGCGGAATCATTCGCGGCGGGCGCACCGGCGAAGAGATTTCCAACGACATTAACGCTTTGGCCGAACGTGCGACACAAAGTTTGGGCGAACGTTTCGGCGGCGACGACAATGCTTCCGTTTGGATTTATCAGCCGGAATTGCAACGCGTCATTGAAGAGATTGAATCGAGCGGGCGCGACATGGTCTTGCGCATTTCGGCGGCGGGCAATCTCGTCCGCGGCGAGCCGGTTCGCACGCGCCTGGAAGTTTATCCGAACAATTTAATTTTCAAAAAGGACGAACCGATTCTTGCCAAGACTTACGAATTTACCGACGCTACTTCAGCGGAAATGATTTTGCAGGATTTTCTGTCGGAAATTAATCGTATTGCCGTCGAGCGCGGAATTTTGACTGACCCGCTCACCGGCAGTGTCGGTCGCATGGACGCCGCACAACTCTACGAAATTTTCGGCGCGTTGGATTCAGCCAAAGGCTCCGTCGAATTGACGGCCGCCGCACTCGACGAAACTGACTCGCTCGGACCTTTGCGCTTAATCATTAAAGTTAATCGGAAAGCGTGAGCACGATGAATTTCATGGGCATTGACCCTGGGCGCGACAAGTGCGGCGTGGCCGTCTTGAACGCGGCGGGCGACATAAAATTTCAGCGCGTCGTGCTCACCGACGAACTCGACGTTGTCATAAAATCGTTGGCGTCCGAATTTGACATACAAACCGTGATTCTGGGCGACGGCACCACTCATAAATCTGCGGCAAAAAAAATTTCGTCGGCAGGTCTAACGTTTCAACTTGTCGACGAAAAGCACACGACCGAAGAAGCTCGCCGCGAGTATTGGCTGAAAAATCCGCCGCACGGTTGGCGGAGGTTGTTGCCCACGTCAATGCAGGTGCCGCCCGAACCCGTTGACGCCATTGTCGCGGAAATTCTCGTTCGCAGATTTTTGCACAGGAAGTAGTTTATCATCAAAAAATTTTCTTAAGCCGCGCCCAAGGCTCGCAACGTATTTCCAGTAGCGTGAGCTAAGTCGAAACTGTAGCGAATAACGTCGTAACGAGCACTGACGTTATTTTTTTTTGCGGTCGAGAGCGCAAGCTCCGCGTCGAGAATGTCAAGCAGAATGCCTTCGCCGGCGTTATAGCGTTCCGTGGCAATGTAGCGTTCTTCTTCGGCAAGCTCGACGGCGCGTTCGGTGGTCGTCAGTCGCAGGAGCGCGATTTTTAAATTTTTATGCGCGGTGACAACGCTTTCGTGCACGCTGTCTAAGTCGGCATCCATGGCAAGCTTGAGTCGCTCGACTTCGACTTTGGCAGCTTCAACTTCCGCACGGGTGACGCCGCTGTCAAAAATATTCCACGAGGCGGAAACTCTTGCAGAGGCATCGGGCGTGACGTGCCAACGACGCGACGACGCGTTAAAGTCAGTGCCGATATTCGCGTCGACGCTGGGCAACCAACCGGATTTTGCGCTCGTGACACGCAGTTCGCCTTGTTCGATTTTCAGCGCGTCGGATTTTAAATCTTTGCGATTTTCGTCGGCTTCGGTCAAATAATCTTCCACGTCGCCTAATTCAAGTTGCGTACTGAATTCTTCGACGGTAAGCCCCGCGATTGAATTCGTCGACATGAGCGTAGCCAGATTTGTCAGCGCGACTTCGTAGGCGGCGTGTGAACGGGCAGCAGTCTGGAGCGCGTTGCTCGTCTCGACCTGCGCACGAAGGAGATCAATTTTTGCTTTGGCACCGGCGTCGAATTGCGCGGCAATCATTTTTTCGTGTTCGGCCAAATTTTTTTCGGTCTCGTAGTCGACGCGTGACGTTGCCAAATTTTCAAGCGCGTTGACGTAAGCGGTGACCACTTGATAAATCAAATCGTCCTGCGCCTGCGAAAAGTTGAACTTGGCGACTTCTAGCTCCAATTCTGCAGATTTTATCGCCGATTCAAGCCGCTTGCCCGAATATAGCGGGAGCGACGCACTCAAGCCCGCCGACGCCCGTTCCGATTCGAGACTGCCTTCCGTCTTGGTCGCGTTCACGGAGCCGGACAAGCCGATTGAGATGCCTTTTTGCCCGCGTGCGGATTTTAGTGACTCCTCGGCGACGCGGATTGATTGTTCAGTTCGTTGCAGGCTCGGATTATTTGTCAGTGCCGTCTGAACCGCGTCCTGCACCGGCAGGGCGTGCGCCGGCGTCGTCAACAGGAGCGTCGTTAGGATTACCGTTAAAAATTTTTTCATCGCTACTCTCCTTGACAATTGGTCGTTCTTTAGCCAAGTTTATTACATCGTCGGCGGTTGTGGTTTCGGCCGGCGACGGAGGGTTTGTCGCAGTTTTTTGTGCGGGCGGAGATTTTTTGACAAGCTCTTCGGGTTCGTTGAGCGTGGCAGACAGTGCGGCCTGTGCCTTGCGAAATTCACGCAGTGCTTTGCCCAGTGCCCGACCGACTTCCGGTAACTTGCCCGGCCCGAAAACAATCAGCCCGACGATTAAAATTACGACGAATTCACCCGCACCTATTCCGAACATAAAAATTTCTCCTGTAAATATTTTGTAAAATCAATATGTTGCTAAGTATTTGTCTGAAAGCTGTTTGCAGACTTTTATCAAAAATAGCGGCTGTTTCCTTCTGTAATTTCAATGTCGAAAAAAATAACCGCGTTTTCTCAAATAAACTATTTGCCGACGCAGATTTATTTTCTTCGCCGTAAAGTCAATATCCTGCTACGACAGCCCTAAAACTTCGCCACGTCGCATGCCCGTATAATACAACAGCGGGGCTTCCAACAGTTAAAGAAAAGTTATAAAATCTTCTAAAACTATTCAAAAAATT
>CAMZDU010000018.1 GCA_947305445.1 uncultured Selenomonadales bacterium | reverse complement strand
ACAACAATCTATAAGTTTTTCGCAGGTCTTCTCCTTTCCCCATTCGCCACTTTAGAAACGGGGGGAATTCTCGCGCAAAAAGGTTAAAAAGAGGTAACATCATGGCTGACATTAAACTTCTTGACACGAACACGATAAACAAAATTGCGGCGGGCGAAGTCGTCGAGCGGCCGGCCTCCTGCGTCAAGGAGCTGATTGAAAATTCCATTGACGCGGGCGCACGACGCATCGAAATTGAAATTCAAAACGGCGGCAAAGCTCTGATTCGCGTAACCGACAACGGCGCGGGCATGAGCCGTGAAGACGCCGCTTTAAGCGTTCGTCGACACGCAACCAGCAAACTTAAAACCGCCGACGACCTTAATCATATTTCAACGTTAGGTTTTCGCGGCGAGGCTTTGCCGACGATTGCGGCCGTATCCAAGTTCACTTTGCAGACGCGATGCGCTCAAGACGAACTCGGCACGAAAATCACCGTAAGCGGCGGCAAAGTTCTCGACACGCACGAAGTCGGTTGCAAAGTCGGCACGACCGTTCTCGTTGAGGATCTGTTCTTCAACACGCCCGCACGATTGAAATTTTTAAAGGCGACGCCGACGGAGGCAAACAGGATTCACGACTTTATTGTCAAGCTCGCGCTGAGTCGACCTGATGTCGCCTTCCGATTTATTAACGGCAATCGCAATGCGCTCGTCACGCCCGGCAACGGAAAATTAATTGACGCGCTCAGCTCGATTTACGGCACGGAGCTTACAGATTCACTCCTCACACTCAAGCGCGACACTGACGATTTGAAACTTGTCGGCTTCGTCACCAAACCAAATATTTTAAAAAGTTACCGCTCCTGGCAAACATTTATAATCAACGGGCGCGTCGTCGAAAGCCGCACGATTGCCAAGGCCGTCGACGAGGCCTACAAGTCGTTGATTCCCAAAAGCGGCTTTCCGCTCGCCGTTATAAAGCTCGACGTGCCGCAGACTTCAATCGATGTGAACGTTCACCCGCAGAAGATTGAAATCAAATTTGAGGACGAAGGCAAAATTTTTAAAACGGTCTGGAATTCCGTGCGCGAGGCTGTCGAGGGCACGCAAGCCGACGGCGAACACGATTTGACAGAAGTGGCCGCCGCACCCAATACTCCGCACTTCGAACAACTGACTTTGGGTGACGAGTTTGAGGAGCCGACGCCGAAAAAAATTTCCGAGCGCAAAAAAAATCCGCGTGACGACTTCGACTTCGAGAAGGTTTTGACGACCGTTGCCGAATCGCGCCGCGAATCCGTGCCCGCCAAAAATTCCAATACCGTCGCCGACGCCAAGCCGCCCGAAAAAATTTCGCCGCCCGTTGAAAATCCCGCGCTTGAGTTGGAGCCGATTGGGCAAGTTGCGCGCTGTTACATTGTGGCGCAAACCGGTGACGATCTTTACATCGTCGACCAACATGCCGCACATGAACGCATTCTCTTCGACAGGTTGAGCAGTTACGCCGAAAAAATTCCCGCTCAAGGTTTGCTGATTCACCGCGTGCTGAAGTTCGACGAGCGCGAAGCCGAGCTGATTGAAAAAAATCTTGCGGTCTTCGCGGCGTTGGGATTCACCATGGAGCCGAGCGGTTCAAACGAATTCCGACTGACTGAAGTGCCGCTCGACGCCGCCGACACCGACGAAGAAAATCTTTTGCGCGAGATAGTCTCGGAAATTTTCGACGGCCTCAACGATTCCGACGACTTGGCAAAAAAAATTCGCCGTACGGTTTTGGCGACGACAGCATGCAAGGCGGCCATAAAGTCCGGTCAAGAACTCAACCTGCGGCAAATGCAAATCCTTCTTAACGATTTATCGAAGACAGCGCACCCGCACACTTGTCCGCACGGACGACCAACCATCATAAAATTTTCCGGCAACGACCTCGCAAAAATGTTCAAGCGTACTTAACTTGAATGTAAGCGTTGTGTGGTTAGGTTACTCTGTCCAACATAGTAAATATGATTCAATTTTTTATGAACTACTTTTTTTTGCTTGGTTGAATGTACAATACAAGTGCAACCGACAGAAAATTTCAGTCGCCGCGCTCGTCAATACAAACGAACATTTTCGCCGCCGAGTAAATTTTTCAACTCGCCGCGCAAATCGTGACCGTCAGCAATTTTCTGCGACAGCCGCGACCACTTGCCGTGACGATTCAAAAAAATTTGGCTTGCGCCTTTGTAATTATCAAAAATTTTTCGCAGAGCTTCGCTCGTTGCGGGCGTGTCAAGTTGCGCGGGAATCGTCAGCCAAAAATCCGGCGCGTAGGTTTCGGCCTCGACGACACTGTCCGCCAAAATTTGCAACGTATCGTTGTTTTTGTCGACGCGGCCTGCAATCACAACAATATTGTCCGGCGTGGAAATTGTCATCGTCTGATAGAAGACGTTCGGGAAGATTGTAACGTCAATCGCGCCGTCAAAATCTTCCAACGTGAGAAAGGCCATTGAATCTCCGCGCTTGGTCATGACGCGCCGCACGTCCGTAACAAGCCCGCCGACTTTAACGCGCTTGCCGATTTTGCCGTCTAGTTTGTTGCTTGAAGTCAGCGCGGAAATTATTTCGCGGTACGGCTCCAGCGGGTGTCCCGACAAATAAAAGCCGAGCGTCTCCTTCTCCCAGGCGAGAATTTCTTTGAGCGGCCGCTCCTTGACGTCGGGAATCGCGCCGATTGCCTCGTGCAGTTCGTCGTCGCCGAAAAGACTGATTGCTCCGCTGAGACGTTCCTGTTGCCGTTGAGAGCCGACGACCATCATCGAATCAAGTGCCGACAATAGAGCCGTGCGCCGCTTGTCTATGCTGTCGAATGCGCCGGATTTAATCAAGTTCTCCAGAATGCGCCGCGAGACATTTTTCGGGTCAATGCGTCCGGAAAAATCTGCCAGCGAACGAAATTTACCGCCGCGCTTACGTTCGGCGACAATGCTCTTGACGGCGACTTCGCCCGCACTTTTCACCGCCGCCAAACCGAAGCGAATCGCATTGCCGTCAACGGTGAAGTGCGCCGAGCCGGTATTTACGTCGGGGCCGAGAACTTTTATTCCGAGCCGGCGCGACAATTCGATATAACTTGCAATTTTTTCGACGTCGGGCGTGTCACTCATCATCGCCGCCAAATACTCCGCAGGATAATGCGCCTTGAGATAGGCCGTCTGCCAAGCCAAAAGTCCGTAAGCCGCCGAGTGAGATTTATTGAAGCCGTAGTCGGCAAAGTGCGTGAGCAACTCGAAAATTTTTTCTGCCAACGCTTTGTCGACGCCGTTAGCCGCACAGCCGCGCAGAAAATTTTCCTTCTGCGCCAGGAGGATAGTAGCTTTCTTCTTGCCCATTGCCCGCCGCAAAATGTCCGCCTGTCCCAGCGTGAAACCGGCCAATGTCTGCACGATTTGCATGACTTGCTCCTGATACAAAATCACGCCGAAAGTTTCTTTGAGTATCGGTTCAAGTTTCGGGTGCAGATAATGCGTGACTTTGCGGCCGTGCTTGCCCGCAATAAAATCTTCGACCATGCCGGAGCCGAGCGGTCCCGGCCTGTACAGCGCGACAGTCGGTATCAAGTCTTCAAAACACGTCGGCCGCAATTCCTTGACAAGTGCCGTCATGCCCGCCGACTCCATTTGAAAAACTGCGGACGTCTCGCCGGTCGAGAGCATCGCCGCAGTTTTTTCGTCGCACAGGGGAATTGACGACAACTCAAGCTCCACGCCGCGTGAAGCTTTGAGGTTGGCCAGAGTCTCCGCCATGATTGTCAACGTGCGCAAGCCGAGGAAATCCATTTTTAAGAGGCCGAGTTCTTCAATTTTGTCTTTGTCGTATTGCGTGACGAGTGTGCCGTTTGAAAGTTGCAGAGGAACAATTTCATCGAGCGGCACTTTCGAGATGACGACGCCGGCCGCGTGAACCGACGAATGCCGCGGCAACCCCTCAAGCTTGCGTGCGAAATCGATAATCCGTCGCGTGTCGGGATTGCCGTCGTACTCGTTGCGCAATTCGTTGGAGGACTTCAACGCGCCGTCAATCGTGATGTTCAGGACGTTTGGAATCATTTTGACAATGCGCGAGCTTTCGGAGTAAGGCACCTCTAAGACGCGGGCAACGTCGCGGATAGAGGACTTCGCGGCCATCGTCCCGAACGTGGCAATCTGCGAAACTCTTTCCTCGCCGTAACGGGCGCGCACGTAATCAATCACCTCGTCGCGGCGAATGTAACACAGATCAATGTCAATGTCAGGCAACGTGACGCGTTCGGGATTGAGGAATCGCTCAAACAGCAGATTATATTTCAGCGGATCAAGTTCGGTAATTTCCAACACGTAGGCGACGAGACTGCCCGCCGCTGAGCCGCGTCCGGGTCCGACCGGAATTTTTTTTCGCCGCGCAAAATTCATGAAGTCATAGACAATCAGAAAGTAACCGTCGTAGCCCATGCCGTGAATAATTTTCAGCTCGTGATTGAGCCGCGCAAGTACTTCCTCGGTCGGCGCGGGATAGCGGTCGCGAATTTTTTTATTGCACAGGTCGCGCAAATAGTCGGCGGCCTCGCTGTAACCTTCCGGCAACGGAAATTGCGGCATTTGAAAATTGCCGAACTCTAACTTAACGTTGCAACGTTCGGCAATTTTCAGCGTATTGTCGCAAGCTTCGGGCGTGTCGGAAAAAATTTCGCGCATTTCGTCGGCGGACTTCAAATAATAATCGTCGGAAGAAAATTTCAACCGCTTAGGGTCGTTGAAGGTTTTGCCCGTCTGAACACACAGCAACAAGTCATGAAACTCTGCGTCCTCGCGGCGGACGTAGTGCGAATCGTTCGTGGCCACGAGCGGCAAATTAAATTCGGCGGAAAATTTTTTCAGCGCGTCACGAACTTTAGCCTCGTCTTCGAGTCCGTGATTTTGTATCTCCAAAAAAAAATTTTCCTGCCCGAAAATTTTAACGTATTCGGCGATAAGTTCGCGTGCACGAGCAGGCTCGTCGTTGCGAATGGCACGGGGAATTTCTCCGGCGACGCACGCACTTAGCGCAATCAATCCGCCGTGATATTTTCGCAAGATATCTTTGTCGACACGCGGACGATAATAAAATCCTTCCGTGCCCGCCGCCGACGCGAGCTTTACCAAATTGCGATAGCCCTCGTCATTTTCGGCAAGCAATATCAAATGATACGGCTTGTTGTAATCGTTTTTGTCGCGGTCGAGACGAGACTTCGGCGCGACGTAAACTTCACAGCCGATAATCGGTTTGATGCCGCGCTCAACGGCCGCCTTGTAAAAATCGACGACGCCGTACATTGTGCCGTGGTCGGTTATAGCCAGAGACTTCATGCCGAAATTTTTTGCCGCGTCGAGCAAATCTTTTATGCGAGCCGCGCCGTCAAGCAGACTGTACTCCGTGTGAACATGCAGATGCGTGAAATTTTCCGTGCTCATCAGTCGTCGCCTCCCTGCGAAAATTTTCGGCAATTATATCAGAGGCGCGGGCGTTGTTCAATCATCACACGCTTACAGAGCGATTCGGAATTTTGAATCGTGGCGCAAAACATATGCGCGCCGCCTAAGTGAGATTTATTGTTGCGGTTAGCGTGTCACTTCGCTTGTTTCAAATCTAAACTCTTGCAGATTCAAATCTTTGGCAAATGAAAATTTCATCAATCGCCGGATAATTCGAGCGCATCACATTGGGGCAAACGTCACGCTCGCGCTTTGAAAATTGGCAAACCATTTGCAATATCGCTTGCAATATGTTTCTGCGTGTGTTAGCTTTAGTGTTGTAAAGGAGGATTGTTAATGGAACAACAGATAAACGAACTGCGCGGACGTGCGGCCGAGGCTGTCGACGCGGCGACAAACCTGCGGGAACTCGACGACGTGCGCGTTAAATTTCTCGGCAAGAAAGGTGAGCTGACGACTTTACTGCGCGGCATGAGCAAACTCACGGCCGAGGAGCGACCGATTGTCGGCAAGCTCGTCAACGAGGCGCGGGCACAAATCGAACAAATTATCGCGGAAAAAAATTCCAAACTTAAAGCCGCGGAACTTCAATCCAAACTCGCGACGGAAACTATCGACGTGACATTGCCCGGCCGCCGCGTGCACGACGGCCATTTGCACCCGCTGACATTAACGCTTAACCGCGTGAAAGAAATTTTCGTCAGCATGGGTTACAGCGTCGAGGAAGGGCCCGAAGTCGAGACGGACTATTACAATTTTGAGGCACTCAATTTGCCAAAAGATCACCCCGCCCGCGACATGCAGGATTCTTTTTACATCACCGAGGAAATTTTGCTAAGGACGCAAACATCGCCGGTTCAAGCGCGCACAATGGAACGTCACCGCGACAACGAGCCGATTAGAATGATTGCGCCCGGCAGGGTCTATCGCCGCGACGACTACGACGCCTCACACTCGCCGATGTTCACGCAAGTCGAAGGTCTCGTTATCGACAAGGGAATTTCGTTCGCGGATTTGAAGGGCACGCTTGAGGACTTCAGCAAAAAAATTTTCGGCGAGAAAACTAAAATTCGGTTGCGGCCGAGTTTCTTTCCGTTCACGGAGCCGAGCGCGGAAGTCGACGTGTCCTGCGTCATGTGTCACGGCGAAGGTTGCAAAGTTTGTCAAGGCACGGGCTGGCTTGAGATTTTGGGCGCGGGCATGGTTCACCCCGACGTGCTTAAGATGAGCGGCTACGACCCTGCCGAAGTCAGCGGCTTTGCATTCGGCATGGGCATTGAGCGTATCGCAATGCTGACTTATGGCCTGGACGACATGCGTCTGCTTTACGATAACGACGTCAGATTTTTGAAACAGTTCTAAGGCGGTGATTTTGTGCAGGTTTCTACCAAATGGCTGAAAGATTACATTGATATAGATTTGACGTCGGACGAGCTGGCCGACAAGTTCACTATGGCGGGTATCCCCGTCGAGAACGTCATACACGCGGACGAAGGCCTCGAAAAGGTCGTGACCGGCCGCATTGTCGAGTTGAAGGCTCACCCCGACAGCGACCACTTGCAAATTTGTCAAATGGATATAGGTGCGGAAAATCTTCTGCAAGTCATCACGGGCGCACCGAACGTCGCGGAAGGTCAAGTTGTGCCCGTGGCGTTGGTCGGTGCTCATTTGCCCAACGGCCAAAAAATTTCCAAAGGCAAAATGCGCGGCGTCACCTCTAACGGCATGCTCTGTTCGGCGGGTGAACTCAAGCTCGAACTCGAAGGCCTGCCCATTGAACAGCAGACGGGCATTTACATTTTGCCGGACGATACGCCCGCGGGATTGCCCGCCGCACAAGTTCTCGGTCTCGACGACGACATTTTAGAATTCGAGCTGACTGCCAACCGCGGCGACTGTTTCAGCGTCGTCGGATTGGTGCGCGAGCTGGCGGTCTTGACTGGCAAAACTCCGCGCTATCCCGAAGTCAGCGTAAACGAGGACGATGCAAGCGAGTCGGCCGCTCTGGTTAAAATCGGTATCGACGCGCCCGACTTGTGCTCCAGATTTTCTGCGCGGGTGCTCACGAACGTCAAGCTTGCTCCGTCGCCCGAATGGATTGTCAAGCGGCTTGAGGGCGCGGGCATGCGTGCGATTAACAACGTCGTCGACGTGACAAATTTTGTGATGCTCGAATTCGGTCAACCGCTCCACGCTTACGACTTCGACAAAGTTGTCGGACACGAACTTACTGCGCGGCGTGCGATTGAGGGCGAACCGCTCCACACGCTCGACGACACGAATCGCCTTGCAAAGGGCGGCGAACTCGTCATTGCCGACGCGGAAAAAGCCGCGGGCTTGGCTGGAATCATGGGCGGCTTTGAAAGCGAAATCACCGACACGACGACGACCGTTATCTTGGAAGCGGCGTGCTTTAATTCGGCGTCGATTCGGCGGACTTCACGAGCCGTCGGCATTCACTCCGAGGCGAGCGGCCGATTTGAGCGCGGCACCAACATAAACGGCACCGTCAACGCTCTCGACCGCGTCGCGCAACTTCTGCAGGACATGGGCGCGTGCAAAGTCTGCCGCGGTGTCGTCGACGTGTACCCGAATCCGAAAGCCGAAGTCAAAATCAAATTCACGTCCGCGCAACTTAACGCTCGGCTCGGCACCCAATACACCGACGAGCAGATTGTTGACGTGCTGGAGGCTCTGGGCTTTGAGGTTGACCCCATCAACAAGGTCGAGGAGCTGACTGATGATGTTGTCGATAAATTTGCTGCCGCTACAAAAAATTTCAGCAAGGCGGCTCGCAAAATCGGCGAGAAGTCAAACGTCGAAGGCTTCATGAAAAATCTCGGCGCGACTTTCGGCGGGCTGTTCAAAAATGCCGACAAGGCTCAAGATGCCGTTAAAGATTCGGGCGTCGACGAATTCGTCAAGAATATCGGCTCGGCAGTCGGCGACATGGTTAAGACCGTCGACATGAAAATTTCTTCGGCGTTTGAAGTCACCGTTCCCGATTGGCGCAACGACGTTCGACTGCCCGACGATTTGTCGGAGGAAGTGGCGCGAATTTTCGGCTTCGACAAAATTCCGTCGACACTCCCGAAAGGCAATCAACAGGGGCATCAATCGGCGACGCAAAATTTTATCGACCGCGTGAAAAATATTTTGTCGGGATTGGGCATGTGCGAAGAACTGTCGTTCGCATTCACAAGCGAGGCGATGTTTGACAAAATGCAAATTCCCGCCGATTCTAAATTGCGTCGTGCCGTGCCGATAATGAATCCGCTGACGGACGAAGCACCGCTCCTGCGGACAACTTTACTTGCGTCAATCTTCGAGAACGCCGCCCGCAACTTCAGCCGCAAGAATGAGGACGTCAGACTTTTTGAGATCGCGCCCGTGTTCGTGCCAAAAGCGTTGCCCGTGACAGAATTGCCGCACGAACCGCAACAGCTCGTCGGATTGCTCATGGGTCGCCGCGAGCCGAAAGGTTGGTCACAGGACGCCGCGCAAGTCGACTTCTACGACGCTAAAGGTATCGTCGAGGAACTTTTGTCCGGCTTGTCGATTGGCAAATACACCGTCGAGGCGGGCGAACATTACGCACTTCACCCCGGCAAAACCGCCGTCTTCAAGAAGGGTCGCGATATTCTCGTCACCGTCGGCGAAGTTCACCCGAACGTTGCCGAGGCTTTGGGCATTCGTAAAAAAATTTACGTCTTCGAGGCGGAGATTGACACGTTGCAAAAATTCGCGGCAAAAAAATTCAGTTTGGAGACTCTGCCGAAATATCCGTCAATCAGCCGCGACCTGGCAATTCTCGTCGACCATGACACCGCGGCGGGCGCGGTTGAAAAAGTTATCGTTGCCAACGGCGGACAATTCTTCAAGGGCGTCACGCTCTTTGACGTGTACACCGGCGAGCGAATCTCAGCCGACAAAAAATCTCTGGCCTTCGCGATTGAGTTCCGCTCCAACGAACGCACCCTCAAAGACGCCGAAGCTGACGCGGCGTTCCAAAATATTTTGGCGGCGGTTGAACGTGACTTCGGCGCGACGTTGAGGAGTTGATTTACTTGAAGGAGCAAAAATCCGTCGGCGAAATGAAACGTGTCGAGGTCGAAATCTTCGGCGAAGTCTATCGATTGCGCACCGAAGATCCCGACGAACTTATTAAACTTGTGCGCATAGTCGATTCGACGATGAAACAAATTTCGCAGACCACACGGTCTTTCGCGGGCAGTCGCATTGCAGTGTTGGCAGCCTTAAAAATTGCCGAGGACT
>CAMZDU010000017.1 GCA_947305445.1 uncultured Selenomonadales bacterium | reverse complement strand
ATGATACTAATGTTGAAGATGAGCATTAATTTCTTTTTGCAATTCGTTAAGAGTGTTATTGAGCGGAATGATACCGGCAATAATTTTTTTTATTTCGGTGTCGGCAAAAAGCATGGCGAAATTATAGTTTTTGAATTTAAACGGCATTATGGATTCGTCCATGGCCGAGCTTATGTCAACGGCAGTTATTGCGGCAGTTTCGTTTGAATCCCACGAAAAAATTTCTTGAGCTTCCGCGGAAATGATAACGTCACGACGAACGGGCAAAGCTTGAGATTTTTTTAAAATCAGCTGTTGTGAGGTTTTGTCGTAGCAAATTTTTTTCAGCAAAGCCCAAGCCAATTCTTTATTCCGCGTTCGAGAACTTATGCCGACGAGCAAAGTATCCATGACGGAAACATTTCCGCCCGAAGAACCGGCCGGCATTTTTACGCAGTCCCACTCGAATGAGGAATATTTTTTTATTTTCCACGGATAAGGCTTGTATGTTCGGTATTGCGCGAAAGTAAACGGTCTGAAAGCGACGCGCCCGACATCAAAATCTTTCGGCGAGACTTCAAAATTGCCGTTTAAGCTTCTCAGCTCCATCAAAAATTTTATGGCCTCTTCCATGCGCGAATCGGCGAAGTAAGAAATTCTGCCGTCGTCGCGGAAAAATTTCATACCGTTGGAAATGGCCGCTTGTTGCCAAGAATAATCATAGCAACCGAATTGGTCGGGCACACCGTCGCCGTCAGTGTCTCGTGTAACCTTAAGGCAAATATCAAAAAAATCTTTCCACGTCCAATTATTTTTCGGTAGCGCAATGCCTTCTTTGGCGAGCAAAGTTTTATTCACGAACATGAACGTCAAATTACTTTCACAGGGCAAGGCGTATGAAATATTTTCGTATTGCCCGAATTTGAACGCGCTCGGATAATAAACGTCGACGGAAAAATTTTTGTCGTCGGCTATCAGCTCTTCCAAATTCATGAGTGCACCGATTGAGGCATAGAGATTGAAATCTTCAGCCAAAATAAAAAAGACGTCGGGTTCATCTCCGGCAATAAATTTTTCGGCAAGCCATTCGCTGTAATCTTCTTTTTCGATGCCGCTGACGTATTTGACTTTGACACTCGGATTTTCAGTCTCAAAATTTTTTATGACCTCATCAATTATCGCGTAGGGTTCGCCCTGGGGTACGTTCCAATTACTTCCGGCGAAGATTCCGATTGTCAAAGTTACTTGCGAGCGTGCCGGATATATTGCCGCAAGGATAGTAAGTGCCGCGAAAGTTGCCGCCAAAAATTTTTTTTGCATGATTTCAGCTCGCCTTGTTGGATAAATCCGTTTGCACAGCCCAAATCGCCAACTGTGTTCTGTCGCGCAAATTAAGCTTTGACAGAGCCGAACTCAAAGCATTTCTGACTGTGCCTTCCGACAAAAATAATGCCTCGGCAATTTCTTTATTGGAGAGTCCGCTCCCGACCAAAGTTGCAATGTTGCGCTCCGTGCGATTTAATATCGTGACGTTTCTGCCGTCAATTTTTGGTGCGATACTCGTCTGCGCCATTTGGCTGAAAAGCTTGACGACTTTTGTTATGACGCCTTGATTGAGAATGGAGCCGCCGCTCATCACCGTATAAATTGCCGAAGTTAATTCATTTACCGAACAACCTTTGAGCAAGTAGCCGCTCGCGCCGTACTTTAGGGCGTAGAAAACATATTCGTCGTCGTCGAAAGTTGTCAGGATAATTATTTTCATGTCGGGAAATTTTTCTTTGACGGCTTTGGTGCACTGCACGCCGTCAAGTTCGGGCATGCGGATATCCATCAAAATGACGTCCGCTGAAGTTTTTTGGAGCAAGTCCAAAACTTTTTTTCCGTTCTCGGCTATGCCGACGACTTTAATATCGCTGTTCACTTCCAAAATAATTTTTAAACTTTCGCGGATAAGTTCTTGGTCGTCAGCTATCAAAACTCTTATCATCAAATAGCGCGACGGAATCCCCTAATGGGGAGGAAGTCGCACACTCACTTCCTTTCTCTTTGTTCAATTAGGAACTTCGGCTTCGCCGACGTGGGGGCGTTTACTGTCGGCCTCCCGATTTAATGGAATCATCGCTTCTACGATAAATCCCTCGTCACTCCAATAATGAATAGTTCCGTGCAAAAGTTCCAATCGTTCGCACATGTGTTTAAGGCCGAAGCCCTGTTTGACTTCGTCGCAACCGCAACCGTTGTCGGCAATCACGATAAGCAAATATTTTTCGTTGCCGCCGATTGTAATTTTTACTTTGGTGGCGTGACCGTGGCGTTTGGAATTGGTTATGCTCTCTTGCAACACGCGGTAGATAACGTCTTCTTGATCTCGGCGAAGGTTATCCGACCAGCTGAAAATGTCGAAGGTAATTTCCATGCCCGACGACTCGGAATAATTTCGCGTCATTTCCATAAGTGCTTCTTGAAACGGCAGTCGCTCCAAATCATCGGGGCGCAATTTTTTTACGGAGCGGCGCACGTCGGTAATGCCTTTCTTTGCGGCGTCGCGAATTTTATTGAGTTGTCTTTTCGTGACTTCGGGCGCAATTTCCAAAGTCATAATGCAGGCGTCCAAACCCGCGGCAATGCCGGTGAGCGCGTGTCCTAAAGTATCATGAATTTCGCGGGCAAGGCGATTGCGTTCGCGGGTCTCGGCCATTTGCTCGACTTCGATTGCATAGGCGCGAAGTCGTTGATTGGCTTCTTCGAGCCGCTCGTTCAGCAGACGGATTCGCTCCTTTTCCTCGTGCTTATTTTTGACCAGCAAGACCAGGTAGAACAGGAAGCAGACGATATTCAACGAATAGAACGTATTTTTTATTGCGAGTATGACGGCTTTTGCGTCGGCGTTGTAGTAGGAAGCATAGGCCTCGAACGAAATTATTTTCGTCTGGAAAATTGCCAAGTTGTAATTGGCGATAAAATACAGACAAATCATCGCCACAAGGAGCGTGTATTCCTGGCGGTGACCTTCGTATCTAAACATCAAGTCCGCCACGACTAGCAAAACTACTCCGTCATAAGAAAAATTTAAAAAGCGCATCAGAAACATGCAAATCACAATTTCCGCCGCGAACAGACAATAGCGCACGTGGCGACGTTTACTTGTCCTGTAGAAGTGTCCGACAAATATAAACAACGAAAACGCGGCGGTCGTCGTAAAAAAGATTACGCCGGACGAAGGCGGCACGGCTCCTGCCGATTCTAAAAATGCCCGCGCCGACATTGCTTGATTGATTCGCTCTTGCGTCAGGCACATGAACGCCATAAGGACGAACATCACAAAGCCGTTATAGCCGTAAAGCAGACGGTGCATTTCCTTGACGTTCAAAATGTTTTGCATGTCAATCCCAGCTCTCAAGGTCTGCGGCGGAAATATTTTCGGCGGAAAGAAGTTTTGTCGGCAACTTGATAATTTTCTCGACCGGTTCGCCAGCTAAAATTTTGTAAGCACGGTCTGCGGCGATCTTTCCAATTTGTCGCGGCGATTGTCCTGCGGTTGCCGTCATTCTTCGCGAGAAAATCATTTCTTTTGTTTCGGGCACGCCGTCCACGCCGTAAACGAGCACATTGCCCGAACGATGCTCATTTTGCAACGCGGCAAGTGCGCCCATTGCTGCCGGGTCGTTGAGTGCCATGACGATATTTACTTCGGGGTGAACACGTATTATCTCTTCCATTACCGGCATGGCGATTTCAAGTTGACCTAAACATTCCGCCTCCGCCACAATTTTAAAATTTTCGTTTTCGGCAATTTTGTCGCGAAAACCTCTAATCCGATCAATAGACGAGCGCGCTTGAGAGTGTTTTAGCACGGCGATTTTTCCGCCGGAAGAATTTTTCAGCAAGTGCTCGGCACATTGCACGCCCGCAGAGTAATTGTCGGATACGACCGTACAGACAACCAACGAATCATCTTCGACGTTTGTATCAATCGCAATGACGGGAATTTTCGCGGCATGAGTAAGCTCAAGGGCAGGTTCAATCTTTGTCCAGTCGACGGGATTGATAAAAATCAATTCGACACCCAAATTAATCATGTCTCTGATTTCTTCTACCTGTCTTTCCACACTGAGTGCAGGATCACGCGAAATTAAAATGTCGCCGTGATTTTCTACAACCGTACGAATCTCTTCATCAATGACTTCATAAAACGGATTGTTCAGCGTCATGTAAACCGCTCCAAGTTTGCGCCGGTGTTCGTTTTGCCGCAGGGAATAATCTGTCGTCATGAAGTGATGAAAGCCCGCCGAAAGCAATATGATTCCAATCGTCACCGTCAAAAAAATTTTTCGCATGAGAAACACTCCATCAAGTATTATACAGCAAAAGAGCCCCGATTGAGGCTCTTTTTGGTAAGGTGTGTTTATTGGAATTTATTGAAGTTAAGCGAAGAGACCGATTGCATAACCGACGATACCGATTGCGAACAAACCGACGATTATGAACAGCGGATTCATGCCGCGTTTAAGTAGCCACATGCAAGCGAACGTCATGAGCAATGCGACGATGCCGGGCATCAAGCTGTCGAGGATTGTCTGTAAAGTTGTGACGACGTGGTCACCGGCAGAATTGTCGTATTCGGAGATGACGAGCGGCATGTTGACGGTCGTCCATTTTGCAACGAGCGCACCCATAACCAGCAAACCGAGAACGGAAGCACCTTCGGTGAGGAAGTGCATTTCGTTGCCGCCGATGTTCTCGACAAGCTCCGTGCCTTTCTCGTAGCCGTACTTGACGCCATACCAATGAGTTGCCAGACGAATCGCGTTAAATGCTACGAAGAAAATTATCGGGCCAATAATGGAGCCGGTAAGCGCGATGCCCGCACCCAGTGCCGCCAAAACCGGGCGAATCGTGCCCCAGAATATCGGGTCGCCGACGCCGGCCAAAGGTCCGATTAAACCGACTTTGACGCCGGAGAGTGTCGCGGGCGAAATATCGGCACCGTTGGCGCGTTTCTCTTCCATTGCGCCGATAATACCCATAATCGCCGCCGCGACGAAAGGTTGCGTGTTAAAAAATTCCAAGTGACGTTTGAGGGCCGCCTTCATCTCCGTGACGTTGTCGCCGTAAACGCGTTTCAGAATCGGCATCATCGACACGCAGAATCCCATGGACTGCATACGTTCAAAGTTGAAGGAGCCGAGCAGGAAATTCGAGCGGATAAACGTCCAAAACAAATCGTTGGAGGTAACTTTTTTTTCTGCCATGAAAACTCAGCTCCTTTCTACATCAAATCCGAGTCATCAATATCGTCGCCTTCGACAGCACTGCCGCCGCCACCGGTTTTGGCCGCTTCCTCAATGGCAATGTCTTTCTTCATGCCCATGATATGGAAGTAGGCGCAAATGGCACCGATTGCACCGAAGCCGATCAAGTTGACGTCCGTGAACACCGCAATCAAGAAGCCTAAGAAGAAATAAACCATGAGCTTTTGCGCGTTCATGAGGTTGATGACCATTGCATAACCGACGACGACGATAAAGCCGCCGGCGACTTGCAAACCGCGTGTAATAACTTCCGGAATGGAATTAAGTGCATTGTTGACGACGTCCGTGCCGGCAACCATTGCGATTGCCACGGTCGGAATTGCCACGCGAAGAGCCTGCAACAGCAGACCTGCCACGTGACACATTTCAATGCCGCGCAAGTTGGCTTCGTCGGCATATTTGTCCGCCAAGTGTTGGAAAAAGACCGTTATTGTGCGGACGAAAATTGTCAGCACCTGACCTGCCGCGGCCAGCGGAACTGCCAGCGCGATACCTGCGCCGATTGACTGATGACCGACGATAACCAGAACCGTCGAGACCGTGGAGGCAAGTGCGGCGTCCGGAGCCATTGCCGCGCCGACGTTCATCCAGCCCAGTGCCATCATTTCGAGCGTGCCGCCGAGGATAATTCCTGTTGTCGGGTCGCCGAGCACGATGCCCGTCATGGTGCAGGCTACTACCGGACGATGAAACTGCGCCTCGTCCAGAACCGAGGCCATGCCCGCTATCGACGCGACGATAAATAATAAAATCAATTCGATTCCTGACATGTAAAACAACTCCCAACTGCAATTAGGAACTTCCTTCGAATTAGGAAGTAGGAATTATGGTTTGGAGGGCAATAATACAACCACAACTCAAACAATTCCCAATTCCTAATTCCTAATTACTGATTAAACAAGTCCTTTGGCTTTGAGGGCGTCCATGGCGTCGACTTTCGGATCGTTGACGAGCTTGCGCATTTCAACTTCGATACCCATGCCGACAAGTTCTTTGATTGCCGCAACGTCGTCGGCGTTAACCGAGACAGCCTGAGAAATCAGCGTGTCGCCGTCTTTGAAGCATTTGCCGCCGAGATTAACCGACTTAAACGGAATGCCGCCCTTGACCGCACGCAAAACGTCCGTGGGATTCGTGAACAGGAACAACGTCTTAAAGGCATTGTACTTCGGATTTTTGTAGGCTTCGATGGCTTTATCAACGGAGATGACGTAGCCTTTGAGTCCGGGCGGAACGACTTGCAGGAGCAATTTCTTGCGTAATTCGTCCTTGGCAACTTCGTCGCTGACACACATGATGCGATTGCAACCGGTAACCTTCGACCAGACCGTAGCAACTTGACCGTGAATCAAACGATCGTCGATTCTGCAAAAAGCAATTTCCATAATGCAAACCTCCTTAAGGATTGGAGAACAGAAATTCGGAACGAAAACAAATTTCAAATTCCTAATTCCTCATTCCAAATTGAATCAAAGTTCGTCGTCGTCGGAAGCGGCGTTCAAACTTTCGTAGGAAGAGATGACCGCACCATCTTTTACAGCGGCCAAAGCCTGTTCCATGATTTCGGCAATGGTCGTCGAACCGTCGTCGGTGTCTTGAAGTGCGGACATGGCAATCAGCGCGGGCAGGTTCACTCCGGCGACAATGCCGTAGTTTTCATTTGCGGCAACAAGTCTGCAAGCCGCATTGTAGGGACTGCCGCCCATCAAGTCGTTAAAAAATAAAACTCTGTCGGGGTTGCCAAGCTCGGCAATCGCCTGTTCGTATTTGGCAACGACATCGTCGGGACCTTCGCCCGGCATGAGCGTGACGGATTTGAGTTTGTCGCGCTTGCCGAAAATCATTTCACACGATTGAACGACGCCCGGAGCAAATTGCCCGTGAGTACCAACGATTATTCCAAACATCTCCGCGCCTCCTCAGCAAAATATTTTTTATCTTTTATATTTTAATGAAACACCACGATTGAATCAGCTGATTTTTGTAATAAAAATTTAAATCAACTTATGACATTTGTAACAATCTTCACGAGGAATTTTCAAAATTTGTACACTGCTGCTTCCAAAAATTTATCATAAGAGGCCTAAAACCCGTGGGGATATAAGCCGCCCTTTGCTTTTCAGAATTTGAAATGTTACAATGGCATCGACAGTGAATACAATGAAAACTTTCAGTTAACAAGCTCTACAAATCCGAGCATAACGCCAAACTCCACAAGCAGATAAATGCGCGGGTTTGACTTACCAAAGACGCGCCGCGAAAGCCCCCTGCTTTAGCCGTGGGGAGTTTGTCAACAACGCGGTTAATCAATTCAAACGATGCAACAGCACTTGAAAATTTGACGCTAATCAATCAAAATATTAAAGGCTTGAAAAATTTTCCGGCTGAAAAGGAGTGACCGACATGATTGTTGGGAAGGAGCAACTTTCTGCCAACGAACTGCGAATTTCAATCGAAGGACGAATCGATACGACGACTTCGCCGCTGTTGCGTGCGGAAATTGCCGCCATACCCTCATCCGTAAAAAAGATAGTGCTCGACTTCAGCGACGTGTCTTATCTGTCGTCGAGCGGCATTCGCGAGCTGTTCATATGCAAGAAAAAATTTCCCGACACGACGATTGAAAACGTCGTTCCAGTCGTCTTCGACGTGCTCAAAATAACCGGTTGCGACAAAATTTTTTCGATACGGACGGCAACTCAAGACGTGTCGACTTATTTGCAAATGTCGTTCAAAAATTTTTTGGCGACCAAAGCCGAACATGACGGCGACAAAATTGTTTTCGTCGACGAGCACAACTCTTACACGTGGACTGACGTTGAGGAGTGCGCGACAATTATAGCCGAGGATTTAAGTCGGCTCGGAGCCACTCGCGGCAGTCGCGTGGCAATTTGTTCCAACAACTCCGCCAACTGGATTTTGACTTTCTACGCGATTCAAAAACTTGATGCGACTGCCGTGCTGATGAATTTTAATTTGCGAGCATCCGAAATTGTCAAAACTGCTTCAATCGGTGACGTGAATTTTCTGTGTTACGGTGACTTGCCTGATATGAAAGACGAGCAAAATTTTTTGAGTGCCGTTCGTGATGAGGCGGATTGTCCGATTGAAAAATTTTACTCGATTCGCTCGGCGATTAATTTCAAAGCCCGCCGCGATGAATATAAGCCGTTGCGCTACAAGTTCGCGAATTTTTCCGAAGCCGACAACCCGTGCACGATGATTTTTACGTCGGGTAGCACCGGCAAAGTTAAGGGTGTAATTTTGTCGGCGTACAACATTTTAAATGCGGCCAACGTCAATTTCCGCGACCAGACACTTCGCGGCGACGACAAGAGCTGTATGATTTTGCCGTTCTTCCACATTTTCGGACTTGTCGCGGGAATTTTTGCTAACGCGTTGGCCGGCTCGACAATTTTTATCCCGCCGAACATTCACACGAACACTTTGTTGGATTTAATTTCGCGTGAGAAGTGTACGATTTTCCATTCCGTGCCGACGATGCTGATTGCGCTGATTAACAACAAAAATTTCAGCGCGGACAAGTTGTCGTCATTGCGTTGCACGATTATCAGCGGCGCGTCGGCCACAGAAGCGCAAATAAAAATGTTCCGTGAACAGATGCCGAACAATCATTTCCTGTCGAGTTACGGCTTGAGCGAGATGGCTCCCGTGAGCATAACTACTTACGAAGACAGCGACGAGCATGTTTTGCACACGGTCGGCAAACCGGTCAAAAACATAAAAATTAAAATCCTCAACCCTAAAACGGGCGAGGATTGTTCCGCCGGTGAAATCGGTGAAATTTTGGTTCAAGGCTTTAACTTGATGACGTGCTATTACAAACTCGACGAGGCCGACCAATCCATTGACGAGGACGGCTGGTTGCATACCGGCGACTGGGGAAGTTTGCAACCCGACGGCTATTTGAAGTTGACCGGCCGTATTAAGGAACTTATCATTCGCGGCGGCGAAAACATTATGCCCGGCGAAGTCGAAGCGGCCATCTCGAAATTTGACTTTGTGGACAATGTGAAGGTTATCGGCGTGCCCAACGACTTTTTCGGCGAGGAAGTTTGCGCCTGCATCAAACTCAAAAACGGCAAAACTTTCGACGAAGAATCTTTCCGCCGCGAGCTTGCCGTTGATTTGGCTAAATATAAAATTCCGTCACGCTTTGCAATCTTCGACGAGTTCCCTATGCTCGGCAGCGGAAAAATTGACGTTGTGTCCGTAAAAAAACGCGTCGCAGAAATTTTCAGCCGTCAATCAAATTGAAATGTTTCAGTGCGTGATAAATGCCGTCGTCTTCAGCCGGCGTCGTCACGAAATCCGCAACGGCTTTGGCATCAGGTTCCGCGTTGCCCATTGCAATGGCCGTGCCCGCAACTTTGAACATGTCCAAATCGTTCACGCTGTCGCCGACAGCAAAAGTATCCGCCGCGTCGAGTTTCAATCGCTCGCAGACAGCGGCAATGGCCGTGCCTTTGTTAACATCTTTGGGAATGGCCTCAAATACATGGTCGTTGTGTATTTTGAAGTCTAAATCTTTTTCGAGAGCCGCAAGACAATTAGTCACGTCGGAAAAATTCGGATTGGTCGCGCATAAAAATTTGCTTGCTTCCCAACGACCAAAGTTGCCGCTAAACGGACGAATTTTTTCGGCAAGTTGTTTCTTCAAGCCGCCGTCATAAGTCTCAAATGGCTGATATTCTTTATCGAAGTAAATGAAATCTCTACCTTCGAGAATCGGGATAATCGTATGACGTTTGAAAGTCTCGACGGCTCGCGCAATCAATTCGGTCGAGAGCGTCCGATAAAACAGCACCTCGCCGCGATACTCGATAAGAGTGCCACAACCCGAAATAATTCCGTCAAATTCCATGTCCGCAAGCAACGGATCCATGACGTGCAATTTCGTCCTGCCGCTGTTTATGAAAGCCAAGTGACCGTTTGCGCGAAGTTTGGCAATCGCCTGAGGAACACTCGCGGGCAAATTTTTTTTTAACGTTATCAGCGTACCGTCAACGTCAAAGAAGACTGCTTTCAAGTTCATCGCCTCCGAAAAAATTTTTCAATAATTATACGCCGTTTGAAGTAAAATCACCAATTTTGCCGCCGCTCTTGAAT
>CAMZDU010000016.1 GCA_947305445.1 uncultured Selenomonadales bacterium | reverse complement strand
CCTGCAATTTCTTTAGGATTGACTTCGCGCCCTTGATTCATGGCGTGCCTTGCATACGCCAGAAAAATTTTAAAATCGTCGTCAGTGTAGCCCGTGAACTCGTCGCCGAAAAATTCTTTCAGCTGTCGACTGATTATAAAGCAGTAAGGTCCGTTGCCGACGATAAAAATTGACAGCGACGAATCGATATAATTGGCATTGAGCGGCTGAATTTGATTGAGCGTCGATTGATAAGCGGTAAAACGATTGGCGGCACGCGGAATAAAAATTACTTCGCTACCTTCGCGCAGGAAGATTGAGTTGTGCGAACACGAGCCCAGCGTCGAGGCGAAACAATCGCGTAACCTTTGGAACGAAAATATTCCGCAAGCCGCTCTTCGCCAAATTGAGCCGTGCCATAAAAATAATAAATTTTTTTTGCAGTGGTCGGCGTCCGATTTTCAGCGCAAAATTTCTTACGCGGTCAATCGTTTCACGATATTCAGCGGTAAAATTTTTTTTGCCGTCCGCCACAAATCGACAATGCCGCCGAACTCCCACGTTCATTGCCCGTTGATGTAAAGGTGCTTGTGCGGAAGAATCGTGCCGCGCTCAGTGATTTGGAAATGCAATTTCTTGTCGACGAAATAATTTTTGCCGAAAAATTTCTGCGCGGCGTCCTTGTTGTAAAGATGATCAATGTTGGTCACAGGTAAAGCCCCTCCCGCAATATGAATTCTTCGACGACTTCGGGTACGAGATATTTTATTGAGCGGCCGAGGCGAACTCTTTCGCGGATGGCGGTCGAAGAAATTTCTAAACCCGGAGTCGTCACGCGGTGAATGTGTTCTGTTGCCGCCGCGCCGAAAAATTTTTCAACCGCCGAAAAATCCACGTCGACGCCTTGACGCGTCGTGGCGATGAAGTGACACTTTGCGACGAGTTCGCGGGCGGCGTGCCACTTCGACAAATCCGCCAGCGAATCCGCGCCGATTATAAAAAATAATTCCGTTGAGCGTCCGAAAGTTTCGTACAACTCGTTCATCGTGTCGAGCGTGTAAGAAAGTCCCTTGCGTTTGATTTCCATATCCGAGACGCGGAAGAATTCGTTTGACTGTGTTGCAAGGAGCGTCATTGTCAGGCGGCTGTACTCGTCGGAAATATCTTTGTCGAGTTTGTGCGGCGGGCGTGCGGCGGGTATGAATATAATTTCGTCGAGCGCAAAAATTTCGCGGACAGTCTCCGCCGTCGCCAAATGTCCGAGATGAATCGGGTCGAAAGTTCCGCCCATTATGCCGAGTTTCATATTGTACACCTCCGAACAACCAGCGCGACAATCAACGCCGTAAAAAAAATTATTCCTGCGGCGCGAACGTAATCTTTCAGGTCGTGACGAGCTTTAGCCGTGCGCAGATAATTTTTCAGCGTGCGGAGATAACCGCGAAAAATTTTTACGGCCGTCAATGAATCGTCCGCCTTTCCGATTGTACACCGAGAATCATTGCGCTAAAGAATTTATTTCGGCGGATAAAATACTTGCTGATGAGGAATGAAATTACAACGCCGCAAAATACACAAATCACGAAGGAGCCTGTGTACCAATGCAACCCGTTCCAAAAAATTATTCTGAACGGGATTTTAACTATGTCGCTTAAAATGTATAAGTCCATGGAAAATAATCCGGCGGTCTCGATAATTTGCGTCGGCAACGAGTTAACCTCGGCGAGTCGCAGAGATACGCAAATGCAGATAACGATGCCGCTCAAAGAAGTTATCAGTTGCCACTCGCGAAAGTCGAAGTTTTTTAACATATAATTTCCGATGACAAACAAAATTACCGCAACCGCAAATTCCTTCGCGCCAATGTCTTTAAAAAGATTCGGGTGATTTTGTCTGACGTATGCTCCGAGCGCGAAGAAGAATAGAAACCAGAAAATATCTGTCGGCAAAAAATTCGTCCTCAAGTCAACGATTGCCAACACGAGCGAGAGTATAAGTCCCAAAAAATTTATTCTGTTGCCGAAAAAAAGCAACGCCGCACTCGACACGAATAGCGCGTATAAAAACCACAACTCGCCGTCGGGATTCACGCCCAGAAAAATTTTCGGCAACTCGTCCAAATTTAAAGGGCTGTTTGCGAATTGCGATAAAAGCAACTTGAACGGCAGGTAACACGCGCCGACGAAGAAATACGGCACCATCAGTCGATTAAATTTTTTTTTCAGGGCGGCAAAAATTTGCGAAGACGTTTCCAAATTTTTGGTTAAGTAACCGCTGACAAAAAAGAATAACGGCATGTGGAAACTGTATATCACTCCAAACAGGACGGCAAAATTTTTGTCGGAGATTCCTTCCGGCGTCGACGCGTCGGGTATGCAGTGACCGACTATGACGAGAAATATGCCGATCCCTTTTGCGACGTCGAGGTATCGCTGACGTTGAAGCTTTGAAGTCATCTGATTTGTCCGTCGCCGTCAATCAAATATTTCATCGTCGTCAAAGCCTCAAGTCCCATCGGGCCGCGTGCGTGCAATTTCTGCGTGCTGATACCGATCTCCGCGCCGAAACCGAACTCGAAACCGTCGGTAAAGCGCGTGGAGGCGTTGACGTAAACATTTGCCGAATCGACGAGCTGTTCAAATTTTTTGGCATTGTCGGCGTCGCGGGTGATTATCGCGTCCGAATGTGCGCTGCTGTATTTGTTGACGTGCTCAATCGCCGCGTCCACGCCGTCGACGATTTTAACGGAGAGAATCAAATCATTGTACTCGGTCGCCCAATCGCTCTCGTCGACCGCCTTCATGTCGGGGAAAATTTTTCGGCAATCGTCGTCACCGCGCAATTCTACTTTTGCGTCAATCATGGCTTGCGCAACCGTCGGCAAGAATTCGTCGGCAATGTCGCGGTGAATCAGCAAAGTTTCCATTGCGTTGCAAACGGACGGGCGGGAAGTTTTGGCGTTCATGCAAATTTTAAGTGCCATGTCAAGATCTGCACTCTTGTCAACGAATGTGTGACAAACGCCGGTGCCGGTCTCGATTACGGGTACGGTGCTGTGTTCCACAACGCGAGTAATCAATCCCGCTCCGCCGCGGGGAATAATCACGTCGACGAGCTTGCGCAGTCTGCACATAACAACAACGGCGTCGCGGTCGAGTATGCCGATAAATTCAATGGCGGACGCGGGCAATCCGTTGGCGGAGGCCGCCTCCTTCAAGATGTCGACAATTTTTTTGTTCGTGCGCACGGCCTCCGAGCCGCCGCGTAGCAAGCAGGCGTTGCCGGATTTAATGCACAGGGCGATTGCGTCCGCCGTGACGTTCGGGCGGGCTTCGTAGACGATGCCGACGACGCCGAACGGAACACGCATACGACGAATTTTTAAGCCGTTGGGGCGCGTGACCTCGAAGTCGAGCTTGCCTATCGGGTCGTCGAGTTTAACGATCTGCCGAATGCCCTCGGCCATGTCCGCGATGCGTTTGGGCGTCAAAACGAGCCTGTCAATCATGTTCGGACGCGTGTTGTGTTCACGGGCGGCGGCGACTTCTTTGGCGTTTGATTCCAAAATTTCGTCTTGACGAGCTTCGAGCGCGTCAGCCATTGCCGACAATGCGGCGTTTCGAATTTCTGCCGGCACACACGCCAAAATCCGCGAGGCTTCCTTGGCGCGGTGTGCCTGTTTTGTTACGTGATCCTTCATGAACATGAGAATCGCTCCTTCGTCAAAGTTTAATAATCAAATTGTTAAGTTTTAGAACGTGCCGTCGATTATGTTGCCCAGCGTTGAGGCGATTGCCGACAGCAGGAAAATTATAAACGTGTCTCTAGCCGTGAAATTAATTTGTCTTGTTTGTCCATTAATCAGAAATTGCCGATGCTTGTAATGCGGTCAATCATTTCAACGTTGTTGCGATTAGTGAAGTGTAAATCGCTGACCAAAATTTTGCGGACATAATGCTTGACGGTCTTGCCGTCCTCGAACGTGAAATAACTGCTGAGCGAGTGAATGACAATCGGTTCATTTTTGTCGTCGGTGCCAAGATAAATCATCACATGCCCCGGCACGAACAACAATGAACCGGGCTTGGTCTTGCGCAAAATTTCCAGACGCTGTTCGCGATTCATGCCGTTAAGAGAAATTGAACGCGGCATGGATTTTTCCTGCTTTTTGGTGTCGCGGGGAATTTCAATTCCGACACTGCGATAAACGTCCTGCACGAAAGCCGAGCAGTCGACGCTGTTATCGAGACCGCCCCAGCCGTATTCTTCGCCCAAAAACCTGAACGCCTGGCGAATGATATTGTTTTCGGTGCAGGGGAGCACGCCTTTGACGACGCCGTTGTCGTTGGGAGTGTTCAAGCCCTGTTCGACGACTGTACCGTTGGCGTCGGCGGCGGGCAAACAAATTGCCCAACTGCCGTCTTTCTGCAAATCGGCGGCGCGGAGTAAAACTTTGCTACCCATTTGGAAATAAGCTTTGCCATGCGGAATTGTCTTGCGGCTGGCAATGACGGTCAAATAATTTTGCGGCGCGACATATTTAAGCCAGGTCGCTCTGTCGGTGAAGACAAGTGCGGAAGTTTTTATCCAGCCGGCGTAGGTGCGCGACTCGACGAAGACAAATTGCTTGTCCAAACTGTCGACGAGGACAATCAGCGGCTCGCTCGGATCAATCGCCGTCGCCTGAAGGTCGTCGTAGTGAGTGTCGGTTGCCTCCTCAAACCAGCCGGCTTCTTCGGGCAACAGACGCAAATTTGCGCGGCCTGTCGTCAAGGCGTAGCGAACTTCACAGGCGGCGGGCAACTCGTCAAGCCCGCAATTTTTCTTCGCCTGCGTGTAGCTGAATTCGGTCAAGGCCGTGCCGTTTTTAAAGAGCGCGGGAACTTCAGCCTTCTGATAGCCGCCGAGCGTCATTGTCGCGGTAATTTTATTCTCTGTCCACTGCTTGTAAACCTTTTCGGGATATTTGGCAAGGTCGACAATCGCGCCGGAACTTTTCTGACGAATCTGCAGATTAATCATCTCCAAATCCGCCGCAGTCGCGAAGACATTATCGCCCGACGAATTTTTCTTTGTCCAGTAGTCGGCGGTCGCACGTTGGTCGTTAATTGCAACGGCGGCTTGAGCGATTGATGGCGACGCAAAAATCATTACAAATGTCGTCGCGGTCAACATTAGCAGAAAAATTTTAATCATGGTGAATTTCCTTTCCGGGAAAAATTGTGCCGACTGCTTCTCCGTTCAATGCCCGCCGCAAATTTCCGACGGTCGCGCCGTTAATAATCAGCATCGTCACGCCGTTTGTCGTAGCGAACTTCGCTGCCTGAATTTTTGTGAACATGCCGCCCGTGCCGAGTTTCGTGCCCGCACCGCCGGCCATGCGCTCAACCTCCGAATCAATTTCCGTCACCTCGTCGAGGAGCCGCGCATTTTTGTCGAGCTTGGGATTGCCGTCGTAAAGGCCGTCAATGTCGCTCAAGATAATCAAAACTTCCGCTTCGGTCATTGCCGCGACGATTGCCGACAAGTTGTCGTTGTCGCCGATTTTAATTTCGTCGACGGCCACGGCGTCATTTTCGTTGACGACGGGAATTGCGCCCATGTCGAGGATTGCCCGTAGGGAGTTGCGGGAATTTTCGCGGGCGTGCTCGTCAGCGGCATTTTCCTTAGTCAAAAGCACCTGTCCGATTGTCTGACCGTATTCGGCAAAAAATTTTTCGTAAATGTGCATGAGAACGCCTTGGCCGATTGCCGCCAACGCCTGGTTTTCGGGAATGGTGTCGGGTTTAACGTCCACGCCGAGTTTGTTCATGCCCGCAGCTATCGCGCCCGAACTGACAAAAATAATTTCCTTGCCCGCGTTGTGCAGGTCGGCTATCTCACGAATCAGATGTTCAATTCTGTACAAATTCAGCTTGCCGCTTTCGGCGTAGGCCAAAGTGCTCGTCCCGACTTTGATGACGATACGCCGCGCAGTTTTCAAAATTTCTCGCGCACGACTCAAGATAATCACGTCCTTTTTGGTTTTCATTATAAATTCATTACGCCGATTGCGCAAGAAAAAAATCGCCGACAGAAAGTTCTATTAATCATGTCGGCGATTTGTTTGCGGACGAAATTATTTTTTGACTTTGACGCAGGCGGCGAACTTGTCATAATTTTCGCGGACGAATGTGTTAGTTGAACTTTGTTCTGCGGCGAGCTGAATGAATTTCCATGCGTCGTCATATTTTTTCTGGCGGAAGCAGGCGACGGCGATGTTATTGTACGCGTCGGCGTTTATGGTCTCAATCTTCAGCGAGGACTCAAAATCATGAATCGCGCCTTTGTAATCTTTGCCAGCCAATTTTAAGCGGCCGCGATTGTAATACGCGTCAACAAATTTTTCGTCAATATCCAGCAACGCGTCATAAGTTTTAATCGCGTCGTTGAGTTTGGAAATTTTTTCTTGAGTCAGCGCGAGATTGAAGAGTGCCTCTTTAAGTTCGGGTTCGACTTGCAGAGCCGCCGCGAAGTCATCGCGAGCACCGTAAAAATTTTCGCGCTCCACGTTCACCAGCCCGCGATAAACGTAAGCCGCCGCTTTGTCGTCTTCGAGCAAAATTTTCAAATTCGCCGCGTCAAGCGAAGCATCGGAGGCGTCGGGCATCTGCGACTGAATCCACAGTTGCAAAATATCTTCGCCGTAGTGATTGCCGGGCACGGCCCACACGCCGTTAAGTTCTGTCCAACGGGTGAGCTTGCCAAAAATTTGCGGGCGGAATTTTTTTATCAACTCATAGCGCGGGTCGACAATCTCAAGCTTCGGCAAACGCTTCGACGTGTAGGCGAGCAGGTGCTGAATGTGAGCGCGTGCTCCCAGTTGCGGTGTGTCGAAGTACGCGCCCTTGACGCCGCCGCCGGTCGTGCCAAGCCCGCAATAATTATTTTGTTCGGGAACGACGTCGCCGCCGTAAGCCCACGTGGCGGTTTCCTTAATCGCCTGGCAAAGCGCAATGTCGGGACGAATGCCTTCGCGGCCGGCTTCAACGTAGTAAAGGTGGACGATTTGTTCGACGGTGCAGTTGAGCTTAGGATTTTTATTGCGCTTGTTGATGAAGTTGATCATCTGGTCTTGAGTGGCTTTGGCCTCACCGAAAATTGGCACGTCGGAAAAATTTTCGCGCAAGACAATCATCGGCGAACCGTGCTTTGGCGACTCGACCAGCTCAATTTTTTTTAGTTGCCGCTTGTTGAATTTGACTTTAACTTTTTTGTCGGCAGCAGAGGCGCACGCCGTCAACGACAGAATTAACGCCACAATCAGCGTCAATCTGAAAAATTTTTTCATGCGACGAGCCTCCTCACGCGCTAAAGTAATCAATCTTCATGGCGCGCTTGACGCGATTGAGAACTTGCGACGCTTTGGCGCGAGCTTTCTTGGTGCCCTCTTTAAGAATGTCCATGACTTCATCGGGACGCGCCTCGTATTCAGCATGGCGACGACGAATCGGCTCCAAAACTTCTTCAAGCACTTCGCGCAAATATTTTTTGACGGCAACGTCGCCGAGGCCTCCGCGTTGATAATGCTCTTTAAGTTCGGCGACTTTGGCGGTGTCTTTGGCGAAGGCGTCCAGATACGTGAAAACGACGTTGCCTTCAACGTGGCCGGGATCGCTGACTTTGATGTGCGTCGGGTCGGTGTACATGTTCTTAATTTTAGCGGCAACCGTTTGCGAATCGTCGCTCAAATAAATTGCATTGCCGAGCGTCTTACTCATTTTGGCCTTGCCGTCAATGCCGGGAAGTCGCCGACAAACTTGACTTTGCGGCAAGAAAATTTCCGGCTCTACCAAAATTCCTTCGCCGTAAAGTTCGTGCATCTTGCGGACGATTTCGCGAGTCTGTTCGAGCATGGGAGCTTGATCTTCGCCGACGGGCACGATGTTTGCGTCAAAGGCAGTTATATCCGCCGCCTGACTGACGGGGTAGCAAAGGAAGCCGGCAGGGATGCTCGTCTCGAAATTTTTCTGCGCAATCTCGCTTTTGACGGTCGGGTTGCGTTCCAGCCGCGAGACCGTGACAATGTTCATGTAATAAGCCGTCAGCTCGAACAGTTGCGGAATTTGCGACTGGATAAAAATTGTCGCCTTGGCCGGGTCAAGTCCGACGGCCAGATAATCAAGCGCGACGTTCAAAATATTTTCGTGAACCTTAGCGGGCGTGCCCGCATGGTCGGTCAAAGCCTGCGCATCAGCAATCATTATGTAAACCTCGTCGAATTCGCCGCTGTTCTGCAAGCGCACTCGTTCGCGCAGAGAGCCGACGTAATGTCCAAGATGAAGTTTGCCCGTGGGTCTGTCGCCTGTCAAAATTATTTTCATGATAATTACTCCTCTGTAAAAAATTTCGTTGATTATAACACACTACAGAAAATTTTCATACATGACGCAAAAAAAATCTGGGAGCAAATGTTAAAATCAAATTGATCAGTTAATTTAGTTGTGGAACAAAATCATGAGCGACAACGACGCGGAGTTTATATTTTTGCCGGAGTAACTCGTTTGGAAAAGTACATTAGCGCAGAAAATTTTCGTTAAAGAATTTTCTGCCGCTCTGACAATGTAAACTTACCACTCAACTTGTTTTTGTACTCCGTTGTCAAAATATTTTTCAATTTGGCGGTTGCAACTTTGCCCGCGCATGTGTTACAATGCCATTGTTTTTTAAGGGGGTACAAGCCCCGCGAATCTGTGTGATAAATTTTTAGGAGGTAATGCAAATGCCGTTAATTACAACCAAAGCTATGTTCAAGAAGGCTTACGAAGGCGGCTTCGCTATCGGCGCGTTCAACGTCAACAACATGGAAATCGTCCAGGGTATCACGGGTGCTGCGGCCGAACTTAACTCGCCGGTTATTTTGCAGTGCTCTGCTGGCGCAAGAAAGTATGCGAACCATCAATACCTCGTACACCTGGTTCGTGCGGCTCTGGAAGTCAGCGACATTCCGATTGCTCTGCACCTCGACCACGGCCCGGACTTCGCAACCTGCAAATCCTGTATTGACGGCGGCTTCACGTCCGTCATGTTCGACGGTTCGCACTATTCGTTCGCCGAAAACATCGAGAAGACCAAAGAGGTTGTCGAATATGCGCACGCTCACGGCGTAGTCGTCGAAGCCGAGCTTGGTCAGCTCGCCGGTGTTGAAGACGATGTCAGCGTTGATGCCGACAAAGCTCACTACACCAAACCCGAAGAAGTTTTCGAGTTCGTCGAAAAAACCGGCTGCGACTCCTTGGCAATCGCAATCGGCACCAGCCACGGCGCATTCAAATTCACGCCCGAACAGTGCACCCGCAATCCCGAAACCGGCGTCCTCGAACCGCCCGAACTGCGCTTCGACATTCTCGCCGAAATCGAACAGAAAATCCCCGGCTTCCCGATTGTTCTCCACGGCGCGTCCTCGGTTATTCCCAAGTACGTCAAAATCATCAACGACAACGGCGGCGCACTTAAAGATGCTGTCGGCATTCCCGAAGATCAGCTCCGCAAGGCCGCGAAATCCGCAGTTTGCAAAATCAACATCGACTCCGACTTGCGCTTGGCAATGACGGCCGGTATCCGTGAACACTTCATTCAACACCCCGAACACTTCGATCCGCGTCAGTATCTCTCCCCCGCACGCGAATACATCAAAGAGCTTGTCGCGCACAAGATTAAAGAAGTTCTCGGCTCGGACGGCAGTGCACCCGCAATCATGGAACTTGCCAAAGCATAATTTTAATCACGACAATAAAACAACAAACCGCCTTCAAATTTTGGAGGCGGTTTTAGTTTGTCAGTCGCTGAAAATGTCGTCGCCGAACGAGTAGATAATCATACAGACAATCATCAACAAAATAATCACGTCGCCCAATCAAATCACCAGCCCCAGAATTAAACCCGCCGCACCGCTCGCAAGCAGAACTTTTATCACGCCGATTTTTTTTCGCACGGCAATAAGTGCTCCGATTAAAATTATCGCGCCGCGCACGTCGAAGGTCGCCAAAAAGTTTTTGGGAAATTTTTCGGCGTTCCACACGGCAAGCAACACGAAACTCACGCAAGCCGCCGCAATCAGAGCCATGACCGCCGGACGCAATCCGTTTAAAATGCCGTGAATCGCGCCGAGATCGCCGTACTTAAAAATTATTTTCGCCAGCGCAATGCAAAGGAAGATACTCGGCGTCACGAAGCCCATCGTTGCGCAAATTGCGCCGCTCAATCCGGCAATTTTCATGCCCGCGAACGTCGCCGCGTTTATGCCGATAGGTCCCGGCGTCATCTGCGAGATTGTAAAAATGTCGATAAACTCGCTCAGACTCAGCCAGTGATACGTGTCGACGACTGCGGCTTGTATCAGCGGCATGGACGCATAGCCGCCGCCGACACACACAATACTGATTTTGGCGAACTCCAAAAATAATTGCAGACAGATCAAAATTTTCCCTCCGCTCGTCGTGAGTAAGTTGCGCAAATTATAGCCCGCCCCGCCCGAATCCGCAACGGAAATTTTCACGCCGCTTGACAGTTGCAAAAATTTCGGGGTAAATTAAAGTGCAACAACTCGTTCGGAGGTGACAGACGTGCGATTAATCGGCGGAGCGATTTTTTTGTTGGGAGCAATCGTCGCGGCGGTGATTTTCCTTTTGCCGGAGCCGGAAGGCTTTCCGATACTCGAATATCATCAGGTGACCGACGAGCAACTTGATCCGGACTTCGCGGTCTACAACGTGCCGC
>CAMZDU010000015.1 GCA_947305445.1 uncultured Selenomonadales bacterium | reverse complement strand
TAAGTCAGTGCCGCTCAATCGACAAATACTCGAAGACAAATCCCGACCTTGCGGAACGGCTTGCCACGGTGGCGGACGCATCGACATTGATTACGCTTAAAATTTTTATCGGAAAAAAAATCGGACGGCAGAAAAATTTTTCTGTCGTCCTTTTTGTCTGCGGAAGACGATACGATTAATTTTTATGCTCATGATTCTTAAGCCACTCGTGCGCGGCAAAGATTTGCGCGTCGACTTGTTGCGGCGAAGTGCCGCCGAGAGAATTTCGAGCGGCGACACAAGTCTCCGGCTTGATTGCGTTGTGAATGTCGGCATCGAACATCGGCGAAAATTTTTTGAATTCGTCGAGCGACAAATCCTTCAGATAGACGCCGCGTTTTATGCAGTGGCGGACAAGTTTGCCGGCGACCGCGTGCGCGGGACGGAACGGCAAATTTTTTTTGACAAGGTAGTCGGCCAAGTCGGTGGCGTTTGAAAAATCTTCTTCAACGGCGCGGCGCATGTTGGCACGACGAACTTTCATGTCCGCGATAATCTGCGCGAAGACCGCCAGCGAAAATTTCACCGTGTCGAGCGCGTCGAAGAGGCCTTCCTTGTCCTCCTGCAAATCTTTGTTGTAAGCGAGCGGCAGAGCCTTTACCGTCGTCAAAAGTGCCGTCAAGTGTCCGATGACGCGTCCGGTTTTGCCGCGTACGAGTTCGGGCACGTCGGGATTTTTTTTCTGCGGCATCATTGACGAGCCTGTGCAGTGCGCGTCGTCGAGTTCCACGAATGAAAATTCGCGACTGCACCACAAAATTATTTCCTCGCTGAACCGCGACAGGTGCACCATCAAAATTGACGCCGCCGATAAGAATTCCAGCAGGTAATCTCTGTCGCTGACTGCGTCCAAGCTGTTGGAGTAGAGTGCGCCGAAGTTCAGCTCCCGTGCAACAAATTCGCGGTCAATCGGAAGCGTCGTGCCGGCCAATGCACCCGCTCCGAGCGGCATTATGTCGGCGCGAGTGTAAACGCCCTCGAACCTGTCGAAGTCTCGTTGCAACATTGAAAAATACGCCAGCAGGTGATGCGCGAACAATATCGGCTGGGCGCGTTGCAGGTGCGTATAACCCGGCATAATCACGTCGCGATTTTTTTCGGCGGCTTTAATAAGTTCATTTTGCAATTCGAGAATCAAGCGTTGCACTTCGCGAACTTGACGGCGCATGTAAAGATGAGTGTCGAGCGCGACTTGATCGTTGCGGCTGCGTGCAGTGTGAAGTCGTCCGCCCGCCGCGCCAATCGAATCGGTCAACGCCTTCTCAACGTTCATGTGAATATCTTCAAGCGCAACGCTGAATTCAAACTTACCGGCGTCAATCTGCTCCAAAATTTTTTTCAAGCCCGCGCAAATTTTTTTCGCGTCGTCGGCGGAGATAATTCCCTGCGCGGCAAGCATTTTCGCGTGAACAATCGAGCCGGAAATATCTTCGCGGTACATGCGCTTGTCGAAGTTAATAGACGCTTGAAAGTCGTTAATCATCTCGTCGGTCGACTTCTCGAAGCGGCCGCCCCAAAGTTTTTCGCCGGAGCCTTGACTGTTGGAGGTGGGGACAGATTTTTTGCGAGTTGTCATTTTTTGTTCACCAGCGCACGAACTTTCAGCGGCAAGCAGATTGATAAAGCCCGTTGCGTCGGCCTGATTGTAAACGTCGTCGTGCTCGAACGTCACGAACTCCTGACTGTAAAGCGAATACGGCGACTTCGCTCCGGCGGAAATTATGTTGCCTTTGTAGAGCTTAAGCTTGACGGTGCCCGTGACGGTCTGCTGAGTTTCGTCGACGAACGCCGCCAGAGCCTCGCGCAGTTGACAGAACCACATGCCGTCGTAAACCAATTCGCCGTACTTAACGGCAACGTGCTGTTTAAAATGGAACGTCGCACGGTCGAGGCACAGATATTCAAGTTCGCGGTGCGCGTAGTAGAGAATGGAGCCGGCAGGATTTTCGTAAACGCCGCGGCTCTTCATGCCGACAAGACGATTTTCGCAGATGTCGACAATGCCGACGCCGTTGCGTGCGCCGAGTTCGTTGAGTTTGGTGACGAGTTCGACGGAGCCGAGTTTCTCGCCGTTGACGGCAACGGGAATGCCACGCTCGAAGTCGACGGAAATTTCTTCGGCCTTGTCGGGCGCATCTTCGGGCGCACAGCTGATGAGGAACATTTTATTTTGCGGCGCGTTCCACGGGTCTTCCAAGTCGGAACCTTCGTGCGACAGGTGCCAAATATTCCTGTCCATGCTGTAAGTTTTGTTCGCGGTCGGAATGGGAATGTCGTGCGCCTTCGCGTACTCAATCTCAGATTCACGGCTGTCAAGTTCCCACTCGCGCCACGGAGCAATAATTTTCAGTTCGGGAGCCAGAGCTTTAACCGTCAGCTCGAAACGAACCTGGTCGTTGCCTTTGCCGGTCGCGCCGTGAGCGACGGCGTCGCAACCTTCGGCAAGCGCAATCTCGACGAGTTTTTTAGCGATAATCGGACGAGCAAACGACGTTCCGAGCAAATACTTCTCCTCGTAAGTCGCGCTGGCTTTGAGCGTGGGGAAGATGTAATTTTCGATAAAATCTTTTGTCAGGTCGGCGATGAAAACTTTCGACGCGCCGGACTTAAGTGCTTTGTCGTGAACTACGTTAAGTTCGTCGCCCTGTCCGACGTCCGCGCAAACCGCTATGACTTCGCAGCCGTAATTCTCCTTGAGCCACGGAATGATAACCGACGTATCAAGCCCGCCGCTATAAGCCAGTGCTACCTTTTTAACTGTGTCCTTCATGTGATTATCTCCTTTGCAAGTAATGAATTGTATTTTACCTTCGCGCTTGGAGCTTGTCAATTTGGGCGGCGGCTTGCATTCGGTTGGCAATCAGTCTACAATGCCCGAAGAAATTTTTGGGAGGTAGCAAGGTGAACTTAATCAAAGAAATCTTTTCGGGCAGTAAGACTTTTCATGCCGCGATATTTTTGGCGAGCGTACTGTTTGTTTTCCTCTTCTCCACGTCGACGAGTCCGCTTTATAATTCTTTGGGCGACGACTCGGCTATCTTTCAAGCAGTCGGAAAAGGTTGGTCGGAAGGTCATCTGCCTTACGTCGACCTATTCGAGAACAAAGGCCCGCTGATATTCCTAATCGACGCAATCGGTTACATGATTTATCCGCGCGTCGGTATTTTTATCTTGCAAGTGCCGATGATGTACTTATCATTTACTTTGGCGTGGCGAGCGTTGAGTTTGTATCTCTCAGACAAGACAAGAGTCGCGGTGATGGTCTTCACGTTCGTTTATTACGCGCTTTACTCCCTAGACGGCAACCGAACGGAGGAATGGTCTATGCCGTTCCTCATGGCGGCGACTTACTTTTTCTTGCGCGGACTGAAGGAGGAAAGATTTTCTTGCCCGCCGCTCGTCGGACTGATTAACGGGCTTGGCTTCGGGGCTTGCGTCTTGTTGAGGACGACAAACGCCTTGCCGCTCTGTTGCTGCACATTCTTGAGCGCACTGTTCCTAATCCAAGCACGAGACTTTAAAGCTTTGTGGCAAAACGTCCTGAACTTCTGCGCGGGCTTCGTGATAATCTGTCTGCCGTTCGTCGTTTACTTCGCGGCGCGTGGTGCTCTTTATGACATGCTCTACGGGACAATCCTCCTTAACGTAATTTATTCCGCTCAACGAGAAAGTTTTTTACTAACACATCTTTACCTTGAAGAATACATCGTGCATATCGTGATACATTTTATGCCGCTTTATCTGCTTATCGTAGTTAGTATAATGGAGCTTATAAAAGACAAAAGCCGCTTGGCAATGAGCGGACTCTTCTGCGGCGCGATGATGCTTCTACTTTTGATGAAGTCTAGCCCGTATCGGGGCTACTGTGCTTTAATCGTGCCGTTGTTCCCAATACTTTTTACTCTGCTTGCCGCTTTAGCGAAAAGTATCCGTGAATCGCAGACTTCATCCGTTTTCTTAGCAAAAAAATTTCTTTGTAAGTTCGTTATCGTATCCTTTATGCTTTATCCTCTGATTCTAGTTCAAGAAGTTGTGAGCCTTATCGTAAGAAATAATTCGGAATCAACGCGACAATACCACGCCGAGCAAAACATAGACATGCTCCGATTGGGTGAACTTATTCCGCCCGAAGAAGGAAATTCCGTCATGATTTGGGGAGAGGGAACGCACGTATCGCATTTAATTTTGACGACGGGCATTTATCCGCGCTGTCGATTCTTCGGCAATGTCAAAGCTTTCGCGAACGTCGACCCAAATGTTAAGCGCGAGTGGTTTGAAGTTGCCCGCGCCAATTCTCCGCAGTGGATAATCTATTCTGCGCCCGTAAGCGAATTCACTGGCGATTATCCCGACGATTGGACAAAGCATTTCCGACAAAACCGAGATGCCGACGTTGAAAGCTTGTTGCGGGAGAAATATGATTTTGTCGACGAGATTGAAACGTATCAGGATTTTTTTCGACTCTACAGTTTGAAAGATTCATAAACTGTATGTAGAAATTTTTTCGACGGCCGCCGCAAATTATTTCCGTGCGGGCTTAAGGCGTTTCATGTGGTACGAGTACGCCGCGATTAACACAATCGTTGTGATAAACCAGCTTATCGGGTAGACTGCCATTAGCGTTGCATACGTTGGAATTTTTGCAAAAGCCGTGAATATCCACGCCACGCGCACTCCGCACACGCAAATCAGAGTTATCACCGCCGGTGTAAGCGAGATGCCGTAGCCGCGCAATGCTCCCGATAATCCTTCCATTGCCACGTTAATTATTTCCGGCGCGACAATGTACCATAAACGAATCACGCCCAGCCGTATGACTTCGGGGTCGGTGTTAAACAGGCTCAAAATTTCTTCGGCGAAGAACAAAATCACAAAGCACAGCGTTTGCATAAACAGCGCACTCAAGCCCATCGCCGTCCACGTCACGCGCTTGCAACGAGGCAAATTTCCCGCGCCGTAATTTTGTCCGACAAAGGTCGTGGCCGCTTGTCCGAAGCCGTTGACGACGCAGAAGACGTTAATTTCAATCGTGAAGGCCGCCGCCGAAGCCGCCATTGCGTCCGCGCCGAGAGCGTTTATCGCCGCTTGAATCAGCAAATTCGACAGCGAAAAGACCATGCCTTGCACTCCGGCCGGCAAACCAATTCGCAAAATCTCGAACAGCTCGTCGCGCTCGACAATCAGCGCGTTCGGGTGAAGTTTTATTACTCCTTCGGCGTGAAGAAGTTCGATGAACAAAATTATCGCGCTGACGACGTTGGCAAGAACCGTAGCCGCCGCAACGCCCTCAATTCCCCAATCAAACTCCAGCACGAACAGCAGGTTCAGCAAAATATTTATGCCGCTTGCGGTTGCCAGTGCGATTAACGGCGTGCGCGTGTCACCTTTGCTACGGAAAATTGCCGCTTGGAAATTGTACAGGCTCATAGCCGGCAGACCGAGCAGAAAAATTCGCAGGTAACTTTCCGCCATGTCCACGACGCTTGTCGGCACTTCGAGCAAGTAAAAAATCGGCGCAACCAACAGCTCGCCGATTACACAGAAAAAAATTCCCGCCGCCGCCGCCAAAACAAATGCCGTACTTACTGCCGATTGTGCGCGGTCAATTCTGTTCGCGCCGATATTTTGAGCAATGACGACATTCGCGCCCAGACTCAACCCCATAAGCAGGCTTACGATTAATCCGACCATGGAAATATTATTTCCAACGGCGGCCATTGCGTGCTTGCCGACAAATTTTCCCAGCGTCACCACGTCCGCCGCGTTCAAAAGCTGTTGCATAACTCCCGTCAATGCCAGCGGCAATGCGAACAGAATTATTTTGTCCCACAGCGAACCGCGCAACATGTCAATCTCTCTTGCGTTCAAAAAAAATCCTCCAAACTGTAAAGCTTTGGAGCAATATATCACCGGTCGCGCAAAATCTCAATGGAAAAATTTTTTTACGAAATCTGCTTGATGAGGCGGGGGCTTCTCGGCGACGTGAAGGAAAATTTTTTCCCGCGTCGAAACATTGCCGTAAATATTTTTTTGGAAGGACGAACTGACATGGGGGCTAATGATGCGGCAATCCGTGAGGCGTTAAAAAAACTGCGCCTCAACAGACAACAGCAACGAGCGGCTGACGATGCGGCGATAAAAAAAGCCCTCGTCACGATAAAAGTTTTCGGCGTGGGCGGCGGCGGCAACAGTGTCCTCAAACGGATTGCCGAGAGCAATTTTTTGGAGATTGAATTGGTTGCCGTCAACACCGATTCGCACGCGCTGAGCTTTTCCAATCTCGACAAAATTAAGACGGTACAAATCGGCGAGCAACTGACCAAAGGTCGCGGCACGGGCGGCAACGTCGCAATCGGTGAGCAGGCCGCCAAAAATGACGCCGAACGCCTTAAAGAGATGATGACAGGCGCGGACATGATTTTCATCACGGCGGGTATGGGCGGCGGCACGGGTACCGGCGCGGCTCCCATTGTCGCACGGCTTGCCAAGGAGATGGGCATGTTGACCGTCGGCGTCGTCACGCTCCCGTTCAGCTTTGAAGGTCGCCGCAAGCAACGCATCGCCAACGAAGGTATCGTAAAAATGCAATCGTACATGGACGCGCTGATTGTCGTCAAGAACGACAACTTGATGAAGCTCCCCGAAAACAAAGATCTGTCAATGGTCGGTGCCTTCAACGCGGCGGATTCGGTTCTGCGTCAGGCAATCCGTTGCGTCGCCGAGCTGATTTTGACGACGGGCGTAATTAACGTGGACTTCGCCGACATGACGACAATTTTCCGCCAGAGTGAATCGAGCGACGCGCTCCTAGGTATCGGCCGCAGTAAAATCAGCGCGGTTAAAGCCGTGCAGGAGGCCATTCACAGCCCGCTTATTGACAAGTCGCTGAAAGGCGCACGCGGAATTATTTTGAACATCACCGGCGACGAGACGCTTCCCATCCACGACGTGAACGCCGCCGCAAGTTACATCTTCAGCCAGACGGAAGACGACGTTAACATTATTCTCGGCACGGTTATTGATAAAAACATGAACGGCATGATTCAGGCGACGATTATCGCCACGGACTTTGCCGACAGCCTCGCACTCAAGTCGCCGACGATTGAAGCTCCAAAGTCAACTGTCACCGTGTCGAAGGGATTCAACTTTGAAGCACCGACACCGCCTAAACCGCCCGAAAATATTTTTCAAATGCCGACGTTCACTTTCCGCCCGCGTGACGACTCTGACTAAAGAAAATAATTGCCGCCGATATTTGCGATTGCCGCGACGTGCATGCGTTACGGTTTATTTTTTTGGAGGAAATGCTGTGGATATTACTGTTATAAGGAGCGAATACGTTACCTCGGCGGTGAGCCGCAAGACTTGCCCCGAAGAACCTCTGCCGGAAATTGTCTTCGTCGGCCGCTCCAATGTCGGCAAGTCGTCGCTGATAAATTCTCTGACGCGGAGAAAAGCACTGGCGCGAACTTCGGGCACGCCCGGTAAGACGCAGACGATAAATTTTTTTCGCGTGGAGCTGAAACTTGACGAGGACGTTCGCCGCAAACTTTACCTGGTTGATTTGCCCGGCTACGGTTATGCCAAAACTTCCAAAACCAATCGCCGGCTCTGGACAAAATTTATCGACGAGTACCTCTCAAGCAACCGCGACATAAAATTTGTCTGCCAGCTCATTGACATGCGTCATCCGCCGATGGAATCTGACTTGCAGTCTTTCGCAAACCTCGTCGAGAAAAATTTACCGGTGCTCGTCATCGCCACCAAATCCGACAAACTCGGCAAGACCGAGCGTCAAAAACATCTCGACGCGATAAAAAATTCTCTCGGCGTCGACGCCGAATCAATCCTGCCTTATTCGTCGACGGAACATCGCGGCCGCGACGATTTGCTTGCCGTTATCGTCAACTCTCTGGCCGCGACTTAAAAAAATTTTTTTCACGGCTCATGAACTCGTCGACAAAAAAATGAAGGGCATTCATTTTTACTTGACGTTGTTGTAAATTCTTTGATACAATAGCCGCAACAAAAATTTTTTGCACCGTTGAGCATCGGTGCAGGGGAGAGTTTGTTATGACGAGGCTATCCGCTTTCGACAAAGCTTTGCTGAATCTTTTGCAGAGCGACATACCGATTTGCTCGCACCCGTTCGCGGAGCTGGCAAGTCACCTCGGCACGGACGAGGACACTGTTCTTACGCGGCTACGTGAACTCAAGGCGGCGGGTTTTTTGCGGCGAATCGGAACTTTCTTTGACTCGAATCGTCTGGGCTATCAAGGCACGCTGGTCGCACTCAAAGTCGAGCCGTCGGCACTGCATGACGTGGCCGAGGCAGTCAACCGCTATCCCGGCGCGACACACAATTACGAGCGCGAAGATCAGTACAATCTCTGGTTCACATTGTTGACGCCGAACGCCGAATGCGAGTCGAAAATTTTGGCGCAGATTCGGTCACTGCGCGGCGTGGAGGACATGCTTCGACTCAAAGCCAACAAGAAGTACAAAATCAACGTGCAATTCAAACTCCAATAGCTCGGAGGGACGGTGTTGGAACTTTTAAGCGAACGCGACAAATTAATTATCAAAGCGTTGCAAGAGGATTTCCCGCTGTGCGAAGAGCCTTACAAAATTTTGGCGGCTCGTGTCGGCATGAGCGAGGACGAATTTTTACGGCGTGTCAGGCAGCTCGTCGACGAGAAAAAAATCCGCAAGATGGGTGCGGTGCTCCGACATCGCGAAGTCGGTTTCAATGCAAATGCCCTGTGCGCCTGGCATGTGCCGACCGACGAACTAGACGCCATAGCGCACGCCATGAGCTCCCACGCGGCGATTTCTCATTGCTACGACAGGACACCCGCGCCGAATTGGAATTATAATCTTTATACCATGATTCACGCCAAAACCCGCGACGAGTGCGAAAAAATTATCGGCGAGCTGTCGAATTTGACGGGCGTCACCGATTACAAAATTCTTTATACTAAACGTGAATGGAAAAAAACCGGCATGAAATATTTTTGCGAATAACGAGCTGTCGACGCGGCGGCTCAATTTTTTTGCAAAAAAAATCTCCTGCCAAACGAGCGGGAGCCGCTGATTTCCTCAGCAAGTGAAATGTATGAGCAATGCCTCCCCGTGACGGGGAAAACTTTTCGCCATTGTTAAGCAAACTAAAAACGCCCAATCGCGGGCGCAGTTCGGGATATCAAAAAACTTCAGACTATGGAATTACGAAATCATTTCAAATTCCCAATTCCACATTCCAAATTGAATTAATCTCCTTCCTGTCGCTCGCAGGTCAAACGGCGATTGTCAATCGAGCAGTTCTCCCGACTTCGGCTCAAAGTTCGTCTGCGCCTTCCCAAGTTTCCTCAGTGACATAAATGCAGAGTCGCTCCCCGCTACGGTGGCGTGACCGTTCCGGCATTTGACCGGATTCCCTATTGAGGCTTGCGCCACTCGATCCAATCAATATGAAATTTTCAACGTCAGTATAATCCTACAAATTGTCGTGATTGTCAACAAAATTTTTTCCGTGTGTATTACTTCGACGATAATGATACGGTTAATTTCGATGTAACCACGACCCCGACCGGCTCTCAAAAAATTTCTAATTCCTAATTCCTAATTGAACTCGTTGGCGGGTGAGTATAACAAAAAAACTTGCCCCTTGCCGCGTAAATTGCTATAATCGCCGAAAGTGATTCACGAAAATTTCAGTAACGGAGGATAAAGTTATGTGCGGTATTGTCGGATATATTGGCGGCAAGAAGGCGGCTCCGATTCTTTTGGACGGGCTGACGAAGTTGGAATATCGCGGCTACGATTCGGCGGGCATTGCTGTCGATTGCGGCGATAATGTTTTTATAGAAAAAGCGGTCGGACGACTTGACGCGCTGAAAGAAAAATTGCGCAACAATTTGCCTGACGGCACGGTCGGCATCGGTCACACGCGCTGGGCGACGCACGGTCGTCCTTCCGACGGCAACGCGCACCCGCACACCGATTGTCACGGAAATTTTGTCGTCGTGCACAACGGAATTATCGAGAACTATTTGCCGCTCAAAGAGGAGCTTATCGCCCGCGGCCACAAGTTCACCTCGGAGACCGACACCGAAGTCATTGCACACCTGCTGGAGGAATTTTATCACGGCGATTTTGTTGCGGCCGTCCGCGAAGTGCTCGGCAAGGTCGAAGGCTCGTACTCTCTGGCGTTCATGGCTAAGGCTCACCCCGACGTTTTAATATGCGCCAAGCAGGACAATCCGCTCATCGTCGGCTTGGGCAAAGGTGAAAATTTCATCGCCTCGGACATTCCCGCAATCATCAAGCACACGCGGCAGACTTACATACTAAACGACGGCGAGCTCGCCATTGTCCACAAAGACGGCGTTGAAATTCTCAATCGTCGCGGCGAGCGTGTCAACAAAAAAATTTTCCACGTCACCTGGAACGCGGAGGCGGCCGAAAAGGGCGGCTACGAACATTTCATGCTGAAGGAAATTAACGAGCAGCCCAAAGCCGTGCGCGACACCATGAGCAAACGCCTTGCCAAGGACGGCGCGTCAATCGTCCTCGACGAGCTGAACTGGGACAAAAATTTTCTCGACGGCATCGACAAAATTTATATCGTCGCATGCGGCACAGCTTATCACGCCGGGCTTGTCGGAAAATTTTATATTGAGAAGTTGGCGCGTAAATTGGTTGAAGTCGACTTGGCGAGCGAGTA
>CAMZDU010000014.1 GCA_947305445.1 uncultured Selenomonadales bacterium | reverse complement strand
TTTGTTTATTTGGCTTCGATTTTTTCTTGGCTTTAGTTATTCAACACTCTCTAGTAAGACAGCGATACTTGGCGTTTTTTTCGGATTCTGCAATGCTGTCACCCGTATACATTTGACACACTTCGCCAAGCCGAACCCAGCACCAGCTTTCCGGAATGACGAAAGGGATTTCGTCATCGGTGTCAGGCGGTAAGGGCTTTTCAGCCTTAATTTTCTTTGTAGCGATGAGTTTAGTTTTCTCGGCGCGAATTTTTCGGAGCAAGTCGCGAGCATTGCCGTCAGTTGGCAGTTGTTCTGTTAGCTGACTTTGTATAGCCGCTTGCAAGAGTGATTTTTTCAATCTTTCGGCAAACATTCTTGCTCCTCCAGAATTTTTAAGAACTCTTCGGGCGTAACGGCGAGAATTTCACTCGCAGCGAAGTCCTTAACATTGCGTGTAACGATATAATCTGCGCGGAGACTCAAGGCACACTGCATTTGCAGACAGTCTTCAAAATCCGAAAAATTATCGTCTTTCAAAGCTTGGATTATCTTTCCGAAGTCAACCGATTCAACATAGAGAAATTCGCAAAGACTTAGAAAAATTTCTTTGCGTTCCTCTAAAGTAAAATTTTTTCTAAGGACATACATGGCATTGAGCACGGAATGACCTGCTATCGCTCCATTTATAATTTCTTGTCGGCACAGGTCAATGACTTTTTCCGAAAATATGACGTATGGCTCACGTCTTGCAATAACGTCCAGCAAAACATTTGTATCAATCAAAATTAACATCTGCCAAATTTTTCCTCCATATATTCGTCCAACGCCTTATCATAGTCAAAGTCGGGAATCGGTCTGCACAGAGACTTAAATTTCTCAAACGCAATGCGCTTTCGATTGAGCCGTTCTTCTTTGCTCTCGATTGACTTTAGATTTTCAGATTGCATGAATTGAATCAAAAGGAAAAGTTTCTCGTCCGGAAAGCTTTGTAACATTTCAAAAGCCTGTTGTCTTAAAGCCGTCATACCTCATCACCTCCGGTATTTTGCAACAACGCAGAGAGTTTTTCAAGCCGCGAATCAATTCTAGAATTCAAAGCGGCGCGTCGTTCTTGAAAGTCTCTAATGGTCTCGGTTGGCGAAAGAATTTCTTCATCCGTCGAAGGATAGCCGCACAAATCCAAATCATAGCCACGATTAACAATTTCGGCGACAGTAAACGACTTCGCCTTGAAAGTCTCCGAGTCCGTGTCTTGTATTTCATAACGATTGCTCCACCACTCGACGCACTCTGCGAAATGGTCAAGTAACATCGGCTTCGTCTTGGAGAAATGCTTGTAGCCGTCGGGCATGTCAATACGATAAAACCATATTTTTTCCGTTCGTCGAGTCTTATCAAAGAATAAAATATTCGTCGTGATTGAAGTGTATGGCGAGAAAACACTTTGCGGTAACCGAATAATCGTATGCAAATTGAATTGGTTCAGCAGTCGTTTCTTTAGCTCAATCTTCGGACTGTCCGTGCCGAACAAAAATCCGTCTGGAATAATGACTGCTGCGCGTCCATTAAATTTCAAGCGATAAAGAATCAGCGCGATAAATAAATCTGCCGTCTCGTTTCCGCGCAGGTCAGCTGGAAAATTATTTCGGATTATCGGAAGCTCTGTTCCACCGTAAGGCGGATTCATGACGATGACGGGAAATTTTTCATCGTCGGTATATTCGGTGATTCGCCGTTCTAGCGAATTGCCATGAGAAATATTAGGAGTATCGACGCCATGAATCAGCATATTCGTTATCGCTAACAAATATGGCAATGGTTTTTTCTCTATACCGAAGATTGTTTTGTTAGAGTAGAATTCGCGTTGCTCAGCCGAAAGATTTTCTTTCTTCGCCAGATAATTTAGCGTCGAAGTAAGAAAGCCACCTGTACCGCAAGCAAAATCCGCTACTGTCTCGCCAAATTCTGGCGCAATCCTATCAACAATAAAATCCGTGACAGCTCTCGGCGTGTAAAATTCTCCGGCATTGCCAGCACTTTGCAAACTTTTTAAGATAGTCTCGTAGATGTCACCAAAGAAATTTTTCTCCTTAGCCGTGTCAAGTTTAACTTCGTCAATGACGTTGATGACCTGCCGAAGGAGAACGCTGTTTTTCATGTACTGATTCACTTCCGCAAAAACTTCGCGGACGACAGACTTCTTTTTAGGCGTTTCATGAGTAACAGGCAAATTTTTCAGCGTCGGAAAAAGTTCGTCGTTGACAAATTTTAACAGCTCGTCACCTGTCAAGGCATAGCCGCTTTTATCGTCGACTGCCCAATTCCTCCAGCGTAACTCCTCCGGCAAAACAGATTTATAATCGTCGTCAAAAAGTTCCCAGTCATCTTCTTTTGCGTCGTAAATCTTCAGAAACAGAATCCACGTTAGTTGCTCAATACGCTGTGCATCGCCGTTAATCCCGCTATCTCCGCGCATGATATTTTGTATCGTCTTAATAAAATTTCCTAAGCTCATTCCCTCACCTCATGCAACTTCGTAGATTAAATCTTCTAACTCGCGCACAGCTCGCAAATAACCTTCCTTGCCACCAAAAAGTTTAACAATGTTTGGCGGACTTCCTATAGAATCAAATGGCGTATTTCGCAACACTTGCAGATTTTCCAGTTCGTTAATTCCATTCGCTGTGTATTTTTCCAAGAGAGCGTTGAGAACTGCCTGACATTTCTCCGGAAATTTTTTCAGAACGTCAGAATTTTTTGCGGCTTGAGTTCGTTGTTGCCGCGTTTTTAATTTTCTACCATAGGCAACATGTAAAATCAAATCGAAGTCGTCTATATTTTTATCAAATTTGTAAGTGTCGCGTAATAAAGAGAGAAAAATTCCTTCCGATGTTAGTTCGTCGAGTATAGCCTGTTTTCTCTCTGCCGAATTCCATACCCGCAAGAAATCTCTCAACTCAGCATATTTGCCCAAAATATTCTTTCGCGTGTAGTCGATAAGATTTTCTGTAATGAGCTTACCGTCCTTGCCCAAGAAAGAAACTGCTTCATTGACTATAGCAACCTCCACACCACGCACATGATATTTTTCCTGTGAATTGTCTCCAGACTCAATTTTTTTATCAGAACGAATTTCCGCATTGCCCAAAATAATTTCTGGGTCACCATCAAATTCGGGGTCGTAAAATTTTTCCGTTGCTCCACTAAAATCCATTATCGTAAAAAAATTCTTATCGTAGTTCGGAAACAGTCTCGTACCTCTACCAATAATTTGTTTGAACATTATCATTGATTCGATTACCTTGTCAATTACTATAAGCTTGACCGTTTTACAATCAACGCCTGTAGACAAAAGTTCAGCTGTCGTGGCTATAATTGGCGGGGTTGCATTCGGCTCAATAAAATTGTCCAGTTGTCTTTTGCCTTCTTCGTCATCTCCTGTAATTTTCATCACGTAATTAGGATTATCGCGCATGATGTCACTATTTTCTATTGCGAGTGCCCGACGCATCAATTCGGCGTGTTCCGTATTTTTGCAAAAAACAATTGTCTTGCTTTGTCGTCCATTTTCCTTTAGCCAAACAGTAATCCGACTTGCAACCAACTTTGTCCGTTCTTCTATAAAAAGATTTGAATCGTAGTCATCTTGATAAAACGTCTTATCCGGAAGATTTTTCCCATCTGTATCCTTCTGTCCAACTTGCGGTCGCCAACCACTCAAATCTTTATCTATGTTCACACGAATGACTTTGTACGGCGCAAGAAATCCGTCCAATATTCCCTGTTTAAAACTGTAAGTATAAATCGGCTCGCCAAAATAAGTTTTATTGCTTACTTCAGACGTTTCTTTCGGCGTTGCCGTCAAGCCAATATGAATCGCGCAATGGAAATAATTCAAAATCCTACGCCACTCGGAATCAGCCTTTGCACTACCGCGATGACATTCGTCCACTATTATCAAATCAAAAAATTCCGGTTTGAATTGGCGAAAAGGCTCGTCTCCTTCCTCGCCCGCCAACTGATGATATAAACTCATAAACACTTGATATGAGCTATCTAACTTTTTATTTCTGATTTTGCACATCAATCTTTCCAGCGGTTTAAAATCTTGCGCCATTGTCTGGTCAATCAAAATATTTCTATCAGCTAAATACAAGACTCTGCTAACGACATTCGATTTTAACAACTTCCAGACGATTTGAAACGCTGTGAAAGTTTTTCCGGTGCCCGTTGCCATTACGAGCAACAATCTTTTCTGTCCCTTTGCCACTGCTTGAATCACGCTATCGATTGCTATCCGCTGATAATAACGCGGAGTTATTTCTTTAACCGTGTCGTAATAGTCTGGTGTGAGAATTATTTTTTTCTGAGTTGGCAAAAATTTTTTGCTCGTACAGTACCTTTCCCAAAGTTCCTCCTCCGTCGGAAATTCATCCATATGAAATTCCCGCTAAGAACCTGTTAAAAAATCGTGTCCGATAAATTTCTTGCCGTTCGATGAATACGCAAACGGCAAATGCAAAATTTCTGCGTAACTCATTGCCTGCTGTAAACCGCTGTGGCAGTGTCAAGAGTTTTGTGTAATTAGGATTGTTGATTTGACGCCATTCTTTCAAAGAAAAATCTTTCGAGTGCCTTGAAAGAAAACGAATCGCGTAACGGAGCCTTTCTTCGACCACGTATTTTACCTTTCACCAACTCATCAAAAGTTGGCGTTTTTAGGCGGTTTGCTATTTACACAAAATCGCTGACACAATCATTTTTTTTTTTTTTTTCTACTTACACAATCTGCTTGACACTGCCGCCGTCGAAAACTTTACGGGGATTAAGTGGTCTTCGTCCTACTTTCTTCTCCTCCGTGAAGAAACATTTTATCTTTTTCCATTGAGCGTCAGTTATTTCTTTGTGGTAAAATGAGTTCGACATAAGCTTTTCATCTTCTTTCAAACTCATTTTATCAGAGATTTGCTTATGTTTTTTGTTTTACTGGAGTTTACCAACACTCTCTAACGGGTTCAAAAATATTTTTTCCTTCAACTTGACAGTTATTCTTTCAGGTTGTTATCATAATGAAAGTTTTTTTGCAAAGGAAGTGATCGACTTGGAAGATTTTTGCATTTCGGAAATTGATAACAAAATTTTTTCGAGAATCGCCGGCAAATCGTACAAAGTCAACTGTTCAATTCCGCCAGGTGAATTGCGTCATCTTTCGCTTTTGCATAAGAATTTGAGCGGCGAAATTTTGCGCGGCGAAATGATTTGCAACGTTAAGATTGCCGACGACTTGCTTGACATTTTCAAAAAACTTTTTGCGGCAAACTATCCTATAGAAAAAGTTCGCCTCATTGACGAATACGACGCCGACGACGAACTTTCCATGCGCGACAACAATTCGTCGTGTTTTAATTTCCGCCTCGTTTCGTTTACAAATCGAATTTCGTGGCACGGTTATGGTTTGGCCGTCGACATAAATCCGCTTTACAATCCGTATATCAAAACCGTGGACGGAAAAAAAATTATTGCGCCGGACAACTCGGCCGATTTTGAAGATCGCGAAAAAAATTTTCCGTACAAAATCACGGCGGACGATTTGTGTTGTCGGCTGTTCCGTGAAAAAAATTTTATTTGGGGTGGCGATTGCTGGGACGACGAAAAAGATTATCAGCATTTTTTTATCCAAAAATAGGCGAGAAAACCTCCGCCTGGCGGCGAGAACTTCAATGCCGAATGAATGAGGAGTTGTAAGCATGAAAAAAATTTTTACTCTACTGATGATTTGTGCGCTGTTGCTCGTGACGGGTTGCGGCGGCGATGACAATTCGAGCGGCGACAAAAAATTGAGTGTAATGCTCAGTTCAAATGTCGTGTCGCTCGACACGGCGCAGTGTACGGACTCTGCTTCGTTTGAAGTGATTGGCGATTGCATTGACGGCTTGATGCAACTTGACGCCGACGGACGAGCGGTTCCGGCCATTGCGGAAAGTTTCGACTTGTCGGAAGACGGCAAGACTTACACGTTCCACTTGCGCGACGCCAAATGGGCAAACGGCGACGACGTGACTGCCGACGATTTTGTCTTCGCGTGGCGTCGTCATTGCCAGAAGGCCGGCGAATACTCCTACATCATGGGCAATACGGTTGCTTGCGTGAAAAATGCTGACGCCGTTATCAAAGGTGCCGACCCGACGACTTTGGGAGTGAGCGCACCCGATGCCAAAACTTTTGTCGTTGAACTCGATGCGCCGGTATCGTTCTTCCCGTCGCTTATGGCTTTTCCGACGTTCTATCCGATTAACGAAAAATTTTACGGCACGTTAAGCGAGAACAGTTACGGCACAAGTCCCGAAACTTTTTTGTCAAACGGTGCATTCGCGTTGTCAAGCTACATTCCTGGCGCGGCGAATATTCAGCTTAAGAAAAATGACAACTACTGGAACGCCACAAAAGTCGCGCTCGACGGTTTTCAATATCAAGTTGTAAGCTCCTCTGACAATGCGCTGACCTCCTTCAAGAACGGCACGTTAAACGTCGTCGGTATCGGCGGCAATCAAGTTGAACACGTTCAGAAGGACGCCGAATTGTCCAAGAATTTGAAAACGTTTTTGTCGGGTTATCTCTATTACCTGTCGTTCAATCAAGACCCGAAAAATCATCACGCGGGAGCACTTGCCAATGTCAATCTGCGCCTTGCAATTTCAAACGCAATCGACCGCGAGTCGCTCGTCAACAATTACGTCATGAACGGCGCGAAGGCGACTTACACAGCCGTTCCGATTGAATTTGCGCCCAATGCCAAGACCGGCAAATTTTTCGCGGAAGACCAAAAACAGTTTGCTGACGTTATAAATTTCGACGTTTCAAAGGCTCAAGAATTTTTGACTGCGGCCAAAAGCGAGCTCGGCAAGGATGAGTTCGAGCTGAATTTGATTTTCTCCAACGAAGGCGACAGCACGTCCAAAATTGTTCAGGCTCTTAAGTCGCAGCTCGAATCGAATTTGCCCGGCGTGAAAATTAATCTTCAGCCCATGCCCAAAGCCGAATATCTAAGCAACGTCACTTCAAATAACTACGATTTGGCTTTGGTGGATTGGACGCCCGATTACAACGACCCGATGACTTTTTTGACGTTGTGGACGACTTCCGGTTGTGAAATTGCCGAGCATTGGAGCAATGCCGATTACGACAAAATTATTGAGGATTGCACGACCGGCAGTCTTGCCGAAGATTACGACGCTCGCTGGGAAGCTCTCTACGACGCGGAAAAAATTCTGCTCGACAATGCCGTTATCGCGCCGCTTTACACCGACGCCAACTCCGTTTTGATTTCGCCGAACGTTAAGGGAATTGAATTTCACAGCGTAGGCATTGACCGTGTTTACAAAAACGCAAAGCTTAAATGACAAAATACATAACCAAAAGAATTTTTATGTCCGCGCTGACGTTGTTTATAATAATTTTCGTGCTGTTCGTGCTGATTCGGATAATGCCCGGCGACCCGTTTTCCGTGGAACGAATGAGCGCGGAAATGATTTTGCAGAAGCGCGAGGAACTCGGCTTAAACAAACCGATTTTAGTTCAGTTCGTCGATTATCTGTCATTGCTTGCAAGCGGCAGTTTCGGCAACGGAACTTCTCTTTATAATGGTGCACCGATAAAACCAATATTGACAACTTGCTTGATGAATTCTTTTAAAATCGGCGTGCTGTCAATTTTGTTCGGGACGGCGGTCGGATTAACGATAGGAATCGTCGCGGCACTCAATCGCGGAAAATTTTTGGACGGACTGTGCACGCTCGTTTCAATTTTGGGCGTGTGCATTCCGTCATACGTGTTCATGATTTTTCTGCAGTACACCTTCGCCTACAAAATACCGTTCTTCCCGTATTTTTTTGACCCGTCAAAATTTTTGACTTCGGCGGTGATGCCGGCAATGTCGCTAAGTTTGTTTGCAATTTCGACAATCGCCCGTTTCACGCGAAACGAAATGCTTGAGGTGCTCAACAGCGATTACGTCAAACTTGCGGAGGCGAAAGGGCTTTACGGTTTTGAACTGATTCGCAAACACGTCCTGCGCAACGCGTTGATTCCAATCGTGACGGTTATCGCGCCGCTGGTCGTGGACTTGCTCACCGGCGCAATGGTCATAGAAAAAATTTACGGAATAAACGGCGTCGGCAAACTCATGGTCGACGCCATTGCCGGTCAGGGCGTCGATTATAATTACGTGTTGGCATTGGGAATTGTCTTTTCCGCGCTGTATATCGGAGCAATGCTCGTGCTCGACATTCTTTACGGAATAATTGATCCGCGAATCAGATTGACGGCGAAAGAAGGCTTTTAACAGCTAAGAAAAACTTATGACAAATTATAAAAGTCTAAAACTTTTATAAGGAGGTGAAGACCATTACTGAAAAACTTTTGAGTTCCATTTCGTTAAATTTCCTGTTGTCCGAACAAAAACCAAATTTGGAAGATACCCGTACGTTAGCGGGGAATTCAAGCCTGTGGAGCGTCGAAAAAACGTGATTAGCCTAAGGCAAAAGCGGACGCGTTGAAACAGGAATGGGACATAAAATTTTTTATAACTTATAAGTTCTCAGTAACGGTTGAGTATGTACACGCCACAAAAAGACGATTTTAATTTTATCGCTGAAAGAAATTTAGATGTTGACGAAAATTTTGCCTCGCAGGGCTACTGGAAAGGCGTTGCCGTTCACTTCCTGCGAAACAAATTCGCCGTAACCGGCGTTATTCTCGTCAGCATCATAATTTTTTTTGCACTCTTCGCGCCGGTCGTGAGTTCGTACAATTATGACGAAATTGTTTCCGTCACGAATTCGAGCGGCAAAGAATTCATCGCCAAAAGTTTGGGGCCACAAATCGGCGCAAGTGAGTCGCAAGACTTTTTCGCGGACAGAACATTTTTATTCGGCACCGACGACATGGGGCGCGACCTGTGGACGCGGACTTGGCAAGGTGCGCGAGTTTCGCTGATAATTGCCTTCGTTGCGATTTTAATTGATATGATTGTCGGCACAAGTTACGGATTAATTTCAGGCTACTTCGGCGGGCTTGTCGACAACGCTCTGCAAAGGTTTATTGAAATTGCAGGCTCCATTCCGACGCTGGTCATAATTTCGATTTTGGCAATCTTCATGGAAAAAGGAATCGGGCTTGTTATTGCGTCGTTGCTTTTAACCGAATGGATTGGCATGAGCAAAATTGCGCGAGCGGAGTGTTTGAAACTTAAAGAGCGTGAATACGTCCTGGCAAGTCGAACTCTCGGCGCGGGCAATTTCCACATAATATTCAAGCAAATTTTGCCGAACGCAATCGGACCGATAATCACACAGGTTATGTTCTCGATACCCGTGGCGATTTTCACGGAGGCATTTTTAAGTTTCGTCGGCGTGGGAATTGTTCTGCCGCAATGTTCAATAGGCTCACTGATTGAAGCCGGCTTCAACAACATAACGATTTTGCCGTATCAAATTTTGCCGCCGATATCCGTGTTGGCACTTCTGATGCTGGGCTTTAATTTAATCGGCGACGGTTTCCGCGAGGCCTTGGCTCCAAAACTTGAGGACATGTAATGGAAAATAAAATTCTCTCTGTAAAAAATCTCGACATTACTTTCCGCACGAACGCGGGAAATGTCCATGCAATTCGCGGCGTGAATTTTGATTTGTTCGCCGGAAAAACTCTCGCGCTCGTCGGAGAGAGCGGCTCCGGCAAATCCGTCACGATGAAAGCAATTACCGGGCTTCTGGACGACAACGCCCTCATAAACAGCGGAAATATCTTTTATAAAGGAACCGATTTGCTGACTTTAAGCAAAAAAGAGTTGCGCCGAACAATTAACGGGCAACAAATTGCAATGGTTTTTCAAGACCCGATGACGAGTCTCGATCCGACCATGCAAATTGGTGCGCAACTTACCGAGGCAATGTTTCTCCACAAAAAAATTTCCAAATCCGACGCAGAAAAAAAAGCCGTTGAGCTTTTGAATCTCGTCGGCATTAATGAACCCGAAAAACGCGTAAAAAATTATCCGCACCAATTTTCCGGCGGACAGCGTCAACGAATTGTGATTGCAATCGCTCTTTCATGCGAGCCGAAAATTTTAATTTGCGACGAGCCGACGACCGCTCTTGATGTGACGATTCAAGCGCGCATTTTGGATTTGATTCGGGATATTCAGACGCAAATGGGCTTGTCGGTGATTTATATCACACACGATTTGGGCGTTGTCGCGAAGGTTGCGGACTTCGTTAACGTCATGTATGCCGGAAAAATTATTGAGGCGGGCACGGTTGACGAAATTTTTTACGACCCGCGCCACCCGTACACATGGGGCTTGCTCTCGGCGATGCCGGATTTGGAGACTGACGACGACCGTTTGTACTCAATCCCCGGTAGCCCGCCGAATTTGTTGCACGAGCCCAAAGGCGACGCTTTCGCCGCGAGAAATAAATTTGCCATGAATATTGACGCACGCGAAGAACCGCCGATGTTTAAAATTTCGGAAACGCATTTCGCCGCGACGTGGCTGTTGCACCCCGACGCTCCGAAAGTTGAATTGCCGCCGGAGTTGCGGGCACGATTGATGCGAGCAAGAAAGGCGGCGAATATTTTATCCAACATTTAGCGAGAATAATATGAATCGCCACTTGACTTTGTAAGCTGTAACAGAGATATTAAAATTGTGGAGGACTACCACGTTAAAAAAGTGTAACTAAATCAACGGTACGTGACTAACAGTGTAACCGTTTCGCAGTGGGCTTGACCCGTGCACTCACCCGCACCGCAGACGACGGGTGTAAAGAAGTGTTTTGGCAAATCTTGCGGAAAGGACGCTAGGAAAAAATAAAAAGCAAGCGGAGACCTTCGGGCGAGCGTGTGTGGGCTCTTTGGACTCGCCTTTGAGAATAAGGTAATCCTTTTAAAGGAGGAAACTTAAAATGC
>CAMZDU010000013.1 GCA_947305445.1 uncultured Selenomonadales bacterium | reverse complement strand
TCAGGGGCGGTTGCAGAATCGTCGTACGGGGTTGTCCGTGCGGCGATTGAAATGTTTGGGAGGTTTTATTAATGGCGAAAGTCAACGACAATTATTTGAAACTGCCGGGTAGCTATCTGTTCTCGGAAATCGGCAAGCGTGCCGCAAAATTCCAATCGGAAAATCCCGACGCGAAAATTATTCGGCTCGGCATCGGCGACGTGACTCGTCCTCTGCCGCAAGTATGTATCGACGCAATGAAACGCGCCGCCGACGAAATGGGGCACGTCGAAACTTTTCGCGGTTACGGTCCCGAACAGGGCTACAGTTTCCTGCGCGACAAGATTGCCGACTTCAACTATAAACGTCGCGGGCTTGACGTGAATGCGGACGAAATTTTCATCAGCGACGGCTCTAAGTGCGACTGCGGCAACATTCAAGAAATTTTCGCGCTCGACTGCAAAATTGCCATTGCCGACCCCGTGTATCCGGTTTATCTTGACACGAACGTTATGGCCGGACGCACCGGCGATTTGAAGTCGGACGGCCACTTCGAGGGCGTCACCTATTTGCCGTGCAGTGCGGAGAATAATTTTTCGCCCAAGCCGCCCGCCGAGAAAGTCGACATGGTTTATCTTTGCTCGCCGAACAATCCGACGGGCACCACGCTCGACAAAGCCGCGTTGACCGAGTGGGTTGCCTACGCCAAAGACTGCGACGCCGTGATTTTGTTTGACGCCGCCTATGCCGCTTACATCACCGAGCCGAACGTTCCGCGCTCCATTTACGAAATTGACGGGGCACGCGACGTGGCGATTGAGTTCCGCTCCTTCAGCAAGACCGCCGGCTTTACGGGCACGCGTTGCGGTTACATCGTCATTCCCGAAGGCTTGACGGGCACCACGTCGAGCGGCGAGCGCGTTCCGTTTAAAAAACTTTGGGCGCGTCGTCACACGACGAAATTTAACGGCACGAGCTACATCACTCAGCGCGGCGCGGAAGCGATTTACTCCGACGAAGGCCAGGCGCAGGTCAAAGCTTTAATCGGCTACTACCTGGAAAACGCCAGGATTATTCGCGAAAGTTTGAGCGCGGCGGGCTTGACGACTTATGGCGGAATTAACGCGCCTTACATTTGGCTGAAGACGCCCGATGACATTCCGTCCAGCTGGGATTTCTTCGACAAGCTGTTGCACGAAAAACACATCATCGGCACGCCGGGCGCGGGCTTCGGTCCGTGTGGCGAAGGTTATTTGCGCTTAACGAGCTTCAACAGCCGCGAAAACACCATCGAGGCTTGCAAACGTCTTCGCGGATAATTCCGTTGAAAAATATTCGTTTGCAAAAAATTTTCTGACAATGTTCAAAAAATTTTCCCGCATGTTATAATCGACGCGGAAACTCAATTTGTAATGCGGAATTGTCTTAGAATGAGGAATTGTCTTAGAATGAGGAATTGTTTGAGTTGTGGTTTTATCATCACTCTCCGAATCCTAATTCCTAATTACAAATTGCCTGCGTAGTAGACGCAAATTGTCAGAACGGGGGAATTTTTTATGGCGTTTAACAACGAACAGTTCAAAGACATTTTGGCGGAATTTACAATCGGCGGCGAACGGCTCCGCGAGATTGCGGCGACCTTCCGTCAAGATTTGCAACTCGGTCTGCGCGACGTGACACTCTCGTCAATGCGCATGCTAAAATCTTACGTCGGATTGCCCAGCGGCAAAGAGAGAGGCGAATATCTTGCGCTCGACTTCGGCGGCACGAACATTCGCGTCTTCCGCATCAGGCTCGACGGCGACGGCAAGTACGAGATTGTCAAGCGCGTCGGTCGGCCGCTGGTTGTCCCTGGCGAATATGACTACATCTGCAAAGATGCGACCGCCGAGCAAATGTTCGACTTCATTGCCGAGCTTGTCGACGAGGCAATCGACGGCGACCACGACACGAAATATTATCTGGGACACACGTTCTCCTTCCCGTCCACGCAAGATAATTTGTACAATGCGCGCCTCATCATCTGGACGAAAGAATTTGCCACGCAGGGTGTCGAAGGCGAAGTCGCCAACGATTTGCTTGTCGCGGCTCTCAAACGTCGTGACGCGGCCAACGTCGAACCTGTCGCAGTGCTAAATGATACTGTTGCCGTCCTGTTGAGTGCGGCTTACAAAACTCCCGACACGTTTATCGGCTCGATTTACGCGACGGGTCACAACACTTGCTATCTTGAACCGACAATTCACGACCCGAAAGGCGTCGGCAAAGGCGGTATGATTCTCAATCTGGAGTGCGGCAACTTCTCCAAACTCGTACCCAATCGTTTCGACGCGGAATATGACGAACGCTCCGAAAAGCCCGGCGAACAGCGTTTCGAGAAGATGGTCTCCGGTCGCTACATGGGCGAGCTTTTGGGCATGGCCATTGCCGAACTTTTGGGCGAGAAGGGCAAGCAATACGGACTGACTTCCGTCGACATGTCAATGATGATTCTTGATGAGTCGGAGAACTTGACCAAAGCTTCGGATATTATCATGGCGAAAGTCGGCCGCGAGCTTGACTTTGAAGACGTGCAAAAAGTTCGCGAGCTTGCCTCGGCCATTGTCATTCGTTCGGCAAGATTGGTCGCCGCCTCGTTCGTCGCGCTCGTTTGGCAACGTGCAGGCTCCGGCAAAATCGTTCGTCAGCACGTCGCGGTTGACGGCTCCGTTTACGAGAAGATGCCGCTTGCTAAAGAGAACATCACCCGCGCCATAAGCGAACTGCTCGGAGAAGATGCTTCCAAAGTCGACACGATTCTTGACAACGGCGGCTCCGGTCTCGGTGCGGCTATCGCGGCGGCCATGGCCGTTGAAGGCAACGCATAAAATTTTTCTGCTTAACAACAAAAAAGAGCTGTTCAATTTCTGGACGGCTCTAATTTTTTTGAAAGGATTGGGAATTTTTAATCGCTGCTTACTGTTCCCTGCACAGCAAACTTGATATAATTTGTTTGAGGTGATTCGAATGAAGAAAATTTTTTTTGCAGTGTTGCTCGCGCTGATTGTGAGCGTCCAAAATTTTTGCGGCGCGGCGGCTATTGAGTCGGCTTGTTTCAACGGCAACGAGCACCTGATTTATCCGGTGGTGCACGTCGAGGACGCGGCAATCGAGAAAAAAATTAACGTTGCCGTCATCGCCGAAATTGACCGTTTCGTTACGGGCGTCTATCGCAACGCTCAGAGCAACGAATACACGGTCGGCGGTATTTATACAAATTACGAGGTCACTTGCAACGAGAACGGCAACAGCGTAATTTTAAGTATCCTCATGACCGAAAGCTGTTACTACAAAGGCGCGGCGCACCCTTCGACGTTCAAGCACGCGTTGAATTTTAATCTGACGTCGGGCGAGCTTATGGGCTTGGATTATTTGACGGACGTCGGCTCCGGCGTGAGCGAGTGTGAAATTTTAAAACGTGTCGAACGTGCTTTGATTAGCCATTGCGAGCGCGAGAAACTTTCTCTGTTCGACAATGCGTTGCCACTCAAGCAACTGCCCGAAACTTTTTATTGGGACAAAAATTTGCACGTGCACTTCCTCTTCCAACAATATGAGGTCGCGCCGTATGCGGTCGGCATAATCGACGTGAACATTGACGGCTGATAATGTTGTCAGAAAAAAATCTTTGTAGTAAATTCGGACGGAAGGGGTGATTAACATGCGTGTGGTAATTGTCGGCGCGGGCAAACTCGGTTACACGATTGCCGAGCTTTTGAGTAACGAGCAGATGTCGGTTACGGTTATCGACCGCGAGGAGAGCCAACTTATCGCCGTGAAAAATAATCTAGACGTGCTCACGATAACCGCCAACGGTGCAAGCCCGATAACCATGGACGACCCCGACGTCAACGGCGCGGACGTGTTCATTGCCGTCACGGGCACCGACGAGGTAAACATGGTTGCCTTCATTTTGGCCAAAAAGCACGGCGTCCGCCACACGATAGCCCGCATTCGCGACATGCAATTCCTAAGCGAGGCCAAAGACTATCTCAAAAAAAATTTCGACATTGACTTGATGTTGAATCCCGAAATGATTGCCGCGCACGAAATTTATCGAATCCTCATGACGCCGGCCGCGCTCGACGTTGACGAATTTGCCGGCGGCAAGGTGCGGCTCTTCGAAGTCAAAATCAACAAGCACAGCAGATACGCCGGTGTCCCGCTGAAAAATTTAAATCTGCCGTCCGGAGTTTTGGCGGGCTTAATTTTTCGTGACCACCGAATGATAATTCCGCACGGCGACGACTCTTTGCAAGTTCACGACAACGCCTACTTTATCGGCTTTCCCGATGCGATTGAAAAGTTCAGCTCCAATTTTGTACAGAGCAACTCCAAGCGTCTGGAGCGCGTGATGATTATCGGCGCGGGCAGAATTGCGCGAACGCTGGCGGTTATGCTGATTAATGCGGACGTCAACGTCAAAGTTATCGAAAAAGATCGCGAGCGTTGCGAGGACATGGCGCAACTTTTGACGGGCGATTCGATTGCAATTTACGGCGACGGCACGAACGTCGATTTGTTGGCGCAAGAGGGCATTGCGTCGGCTGACGTTGTCGTTTGCCTCACCGAAGATGACAAACTCAACTTGATGATGGCACTTTTGGCCAAACACCTCGGCGCGAAAAAAACTGTCGTGCGTGTCTATCGAACTGAATACGCGGATTTGATTGAGAAGGTCGGCGTGGACATTGTAATTTCCGCTCGCTTGTTGTCGGCCAGCGAAGTGCTTGCCTTCGTGCGGCGCGGAGGCGTGGTCAGCGTGTCGATTCTTGAAGGTGCACGAGCCGAAGCCGTCGAAGTTATCGTGCAGAGCGGCGCGAAAGTTGCCGGCAAAAAATTAATGGACGTGCGCTTGCCGAAGTCGTGCCTGGTCTGCGCTTACGTCCGCAAGAACAAGGCGGCAATCCCCAATGGCAACACAATCCTTGAGCCCGGCGACAGGACGATTTTATTTTGTCTGCGCGGCGCGGCACAGGAAGTCATGACTTGGTTTAATTGACGGAGGTGTACCATGTTCAACTTCTCACGCAAGGACACAGAGTTCTTCGATTTATTTTACGGGAACGCCAAATTTTTTCACCTGGGCGCGGTTATGCTCGACGACGTGATTAAAGACCCGAATAAATCGCTGGAACAAATTAAAGATATTTTGGGGCTTGAATCTTCCGCTGACGAAATTAACGAAAAAATTATCAACAAGCTGAACTTGAGCTTTATCACGCCGATTGACCGCGAAGATATTTATTCAATCGCCGGCGAACTTGCCAACGGCGTCGACATGCTCCAAGGTGCACTTCAACGAATAATCATGTATCACGCCGGCCACTCCACGCGGCGCAGTCCCGACTTGACGAAACTTCTTGTCGACGCCACCAATGAGCTTGTCAAGGCCTTCAAACTTCTGGTCGACGTGAAAAAAAATCAGCGCGAAATTCTCGACGCCGTTCATAAAATTTCCGATTACGAAAGCCGCGGCGACCTCATCTTCCGCACGGAAATCGGTGTGCTCTTCGACGAAGCCGCCGAGGCCGCCAAGGAGCACGGTGCCAGCCGCGCTGTCATTCACCTGATTAAGTGGAAAGATATTCTCGAAGACGTAGAGGCCGCTCTTGACCACACAAAAAAAGTCGGCGACATGATTCGCGGCGTTGTCATGAAATACGCTTGAAGTTGATTATTATTCCGTCGAAAAAAATTTTTTCTGCAGTGAACAGGTGTTTGAGATTGACGATGAATTCGTTCTTAATCGGATTGCAATTCCTAACGAGGATTTTCGTCGTGCGGCAAAGCGTGTGGACTGAGCGGAGCTTCGGCGAGTCGGTGAAATTTTTTCCGGCGGTCGGAGCGGTGCTCGGCATAATTTGCGCGGCGGTCGTCGGAGCATTGAATTTTTTCACGGACGGACGTTTGCCGCTGTTGACGGGCACGGTCGGCTTCGCGTCGCTGATAATTTTGACGGGCGGCATCCATTGTGACGGGCTTATAGATTCGGCTGACGGATTATTTTCGGGGCGTGAGCGTGAAAAAATTTTGGCAATCATGAAAGACAGTCGAGCCGGCTCCTTCGGCGTCGTCGCAATGATTTTGGTCGCGGCACTGGAAATTTCGACGCTTGCCGAATTGGCGCGGCTATCAACGAAAATTTTATGCGCGGCGATTTACAGTGCACCGATAATCGCACGGCTGATGATGGTCGTGACAATCGGCGCGTTTCCTTACGCACGGCCGGAGGGCATGGGCAAAGCCTTCGCCCTGTTTACGACGCGGCGAACAATTTTTTTTGCGGCAGTCGCGACGACGATACTTCTGTTGCCGCTGAATATTGTCGACGAAATATTTTTTCCGTGCGCGGCGTCGGCAACGTTAATTGCGCTCGCGGTGACGTGGAAATTTGCAACCTTCGCGACAAAAAAAATCGGCGGCGTCACGGGCGATATTTACGGCGCAGTCACAACGCTTGCCGAAATGGTCGCGGCGATAATTTTTTTGGTGACGGCGGTAATTTTACAATGAGAGTTGCAGTAAAAATGCGCGGGACGTGCGGCGAGTTGGCGCAAGGATTTTTTCGCGGCGAACCGATTCTGATAACTTGTCCGATAGAAAAATTTTCTACGGTCGTCGTCTCTGATGAGTTTGTCGGCGTCGAAGGGCTAGGCCTAAAATCGCTGACAATGCTGGAAAAAGTTTTGCGGCTCCTCGGCGCGGCGAACTTCAATTTCGGCGTGCGACTGACTTCACAACTTCCACACGGCAAGGGCATGGCCTCTTCGTCGGCGGATATGGCGGCCGTTGCTCAAGCCGTCGCGTTGTCGCTCGGAAAAAAATTTTCGCCCGCCGAACTCGGCAAGCTCTGCGCACAAATTGAACCAACCGACGGGATTTTTTATGACGGAATCGTCGCAATGAACCCGCTGACCGGTCAACTTGTGAAAAAAATTTCGGCGCAAGAAAAATTTTTAATCGCACTCTTCGATTACGGCGGCACGGTCGACACGTTGAAATTTAATCGCCGCAGTGACTTTACGTTCCCCGCGCTCGGCGACACGATTGATTTTGCGCTGACAGAAAAATCCGCGCTGGCCAATCAGACGATTTTGCCTAAACGCGGACTTCGTGAGCTTATGAATTTTTCGCGGGAACTCGGTGCGCTCGGAGTGAACGTCGCGCATTCGGGCACAGTCGCGGGAATTTTTTTTTCTGCCGACGACACGCAAGTCAACGAAAAAATTTCCGCCGTCGAAAAAAAATTCGACTGCTTGGAATTTATAACGCTGACACGATTGGCTATTTAACCAGGTTGTCGAAGTCGGCTTGCGGGACGAGCGTGACAAGCCCCATTATCGCCAAAATCTGTTCGAGCGCAACGCGTGCCGTCGACGTGTTCTTGACGACAAAATCCACGTCGCGCCAATGATCAAATTCGCCGGTCTCGTCGGCGGTCTCGACGTAGTAATGTATCTCGTCGTTAGAACAGCCCGTGCGCAACAGCCTGTCGACAAAAATTTCGTCGTTAATCATCAGAAAAATTGTCACAAGGTCTTGATTGATGAACTTTGTCAGCTGTTTAATGCCGGACACGTCGTGCATGAGCGCAATGCTGATTTTATGGTTTTGATAAGCGTCGAGCACGTCGGCTTTGCGCAAGCCGTAAGACTGCGCCTGATAGGGCGTGTTGACTATGAACTTTTCGTTCTCGTAATCGGCATTCTTGACTGTCTTGTAAATTTTGCGCTTGTAAGCATAGCGGTCGTCGAAAAAACGAGTGGTGACGGTCGGGATATAGTGAATGCCCATTGACAGAAGCTGAGAGACCATCGTCGATTTGCCAGACATGTGCGGGCCGAGGAAGGCGTAAATTTTGTTATTCGCCATTAGGAAACCTCCTTAACGTTTTTGCTTGGCAATGACGCGAACGGTGTCTTCGTCCTCGTCAATTTCCGCGCCGCAACGAGGGCAACATTTGTATTGTGTGCCGTCGGGCAGGGAGCGTTTGCCGGTGCACTTTGTACAGAAAATCATGCCGCACCGTTTGCATTCAAAAATCTCGCCAAAATCTTTGCGTCCGCATTTCGGACAGCTGTCGTAACCGGCCATGAAACTCGACCTCCTAAAAACTAATAATCAATCAATAATCGCTCAATAATGCGGGTGTGCTTTGACGTAATCGACGGGGCGGCTCCAATCGACGTGGACGCCGGTAGCCTCCCACAGTCGCGTTAAAACGATTTTCAAATTGTCCGCGCTCTCGTTTGGGTCAATCGTCTCGGCGGTGAAGTCCAAAAGAGTTTTGTGCGGAATTTTTATTTCGTGCGGCGTCGTCAAAAATTTTTCGGCGCGCTCTTTACCGTCGTCGTCGCCCAGGGCAACGATAACTTTCCCTTCCGATTCGTCGTACTCAACCCAGCCGAGACTGCCTTTGTAACTTATCGCCACGCTGAAATTTTCCAAATGAATCAGCTCCTTAAAACTCTAAGTGAGAGATTTTACTTTGTCGAAGTCGGCTTGCGCTTTGAGCGTGTCGCCGATTGCCTGCCAAAGAAGTGCGCGACAATGATAAGCAAACGCCATGTTCGGGGCAAGTTCAATCGCTCGGTTCAAGTCGGCCAAAATTTTTTCCACCTCGACGCCGCCGAGTTCAAGATAAGCACCGCCGCGCAAAGCGTAAGCCGCCGCAAAATTTTCTTTAAGCTCAATGGCCTTGTTCGCGTCGGCAACGGCCGCAGTGAAATTTCCCGCGATAATTTGCATCATGCCGCGGTTAACATAACTTATGGGGTCGTTCGGGTCAAGAGCAACGGCCTTATCGTAATCGGCCAGAGCCTGCGCGTAATTTTTTTGCTCCTGATAAACCGTGCCGCGGTCGTTGTAAGCGTCGGAGTAGTTCGGATTTAGTTCAATGGCGCGGTTAAGGTCGGACAACGCCTTGTCGAAATTTCCCAGCTCCTTATAAATCGTGCCGCGCACGGCGAAAGCTGTCGCGTTGTCGGCGTTTAAGGCAATGGCCTCGTCACACAGTTTCACCACGCCTTTATAGTCGCCGTCATAATAAAGTTTGCGGCATTCTTCAAGCTTACGATTCGACAGGAAGATTTTTTCCTCGGCGGCAATCTCCTGCGAAATTTTGTCGCGCTCGCGTTTGCCGCTGAGTTTGCCGTTAGCCGTGAGCCGTCGTATTTGCGACTTAAGCGACTCGATGTGTTTATTTTGCTCGTCGATTGTCTGTTGCAACTGTTTGTCCTGCGCCACGATGTTTTTTTGCTTGCTTACGCCCATGTCGAGATATTTTTTGACGTCGTCGGTTTCTATGTCGGCTTTAACCGTGGCGCGAATTACAAAGCCGTTAGCGTCGGCCAACGGAACCACGTCATATTTAACGTCGATGATACTCATAATCCCGCACGCGATTGAAATGACTTCGTCGGTGACAAGTTCCAGCCCGTTCATTTCGGAATAACTGCTAAGATAAACGCCGGCCTGCTCGCAAGCGTTGCGCTCGGCTTTCTGTCGCGCACGCTGTTTGGCAATGTCAATCGTCTCAAATTCGCTCATGACATATTCGTCGGTGCCTTCGCAGGTTTTGATTTCGGCGTCGGCACTCGGCATGAACAACAGACTGCCCGCCACGAGAGCTGCCGCAAAAAAATTTCGCAGAGATTTTTTCATGTCACGCACCTCCAGAACTTTTGTCATAATAGCAAAAAAAAATCCCCGCCGCAAAATTTTTTCGACGGGAAAAAATTTTTTTTTACGAGCTGTATCCCAAAGCCTGTGCACGAGCCAAATCTTGTTGTGAACCGTAAAAGTTGTTCATGCGCTGACGGCAGACCGCACGATTGTAAAAACTGTCCGCGTCATTGGGGTTGAGCTGAATCGCACCGCTGAAATCCTGTTCCGCCGCCTGATAATCATTCAACTTCACGTGAGCAAGCCCGCGATTGTAATAGCTTTTGAAGTCGCCGGGGTTGAGTGCTATTGCCCGGTCGAAGTCGGCAATCGCGCCGTTAAAATTCTGTTGGCGATAGTAAATCGCGCCGCGAATCGAATAAGCGGCCGCATTGTTGGCGTTGAGTTCAATCGCCTTTGTGCAAAGTTCAGCCGCGTTGGTGAAGTCGCCGTTGTAATAAAATTTTCCGGCCTCCGCCAGCTGCTGATTAGACAGAAAAATTTTGTCCTCGGCGGCGAAACGTGCGGAGATTTGTTCGACTTCCTTAGGCTTTTCGGCGAGCTGTCTGTCCTGTTCGGCAACGGCCTTTTGCAATTCGAGATTCTGCGCCACGAGATCGGAGCGTTCCTGCGGCGGACGATTGAGCCACTTGGTTATGTCGTCGGTATCGATATCCGCCTTGACGGTCGCACGCACGATTAAGCTTTTGCCGTTTTCGAGGGGCTTGAGCTGATATTGCACGTCGATGACTTTCAAAATGCCGCCCGTCATTGTGACGACTTCGTCCTTAGTGACCATCATGTTGACGACTTCGGTTGTCGATTCGACGAAGACGCCCGCCTGCTCTTGAGCGACGCGCTCTTTCTGTCGCGCACGCTGTTTGGCAATGTCAATCGTCTCAAATTCGCTCATGATGTATTCGTCGGTGCCTTCGCAGGTTTTGATTTCAGCGTCGGCGGTCGACGAGAACAGCAGACTGCCCGCCACGAGAGCTACCGCAAAAAATTTTCGCAGAGATTTTTTCATGTCACGCACCTCCAAAATTTTTGTAGTTGCAAATTTTTACGACAAAGGGAAAAATCCTGCGCCGTCGATTATTTTTAATAGAGAATTAATTTTGATGTCGTGATGAAAAATTTTGTTCCAATGAAGTCAGATAAACAGCTCCGTGACGAAAACGATCGTACAACAGAGCACCGCGACTTTGAATAAGCTTGCGCCTAACCACGCCGCCGCAATTCCTGTAACCAATGCCAATGCTCCGGATATTTGCGACTGCGTGGCGTCGATTATCGCGGGAAAAGTCATCACCGCAAGCGTCACATACGGCACGTAATGCAGGAACGAACGCACGGTCACGTTTTTTATTTCGCCGCGAATTAAAGTCAGCGGCAAAATTTTTATCGCCAAAGTCACCGCGCTCGCAACCAAAATGTAAAC